>DRBW01000146.1 GCA_011042705.1 Caldifarciminota bacterium | reverse complement strand
GTGGAATATATGGTATGCCAACGGATACAGGGCTGCCTTTGAGATCTCGGGGAACGAGCTTTACTGTCTCTACCACCACGCCCTCACCGACAGCCTGCTCGTCCAGGACCTCGACGACGACGGGGGAGTGCCGCCCACAAGGTGGGGCTCGTCGGACGGAGACCACAGCTGGGTGTCCTCCTATATGGTTTTCATGGGGATTTACAATCTGGCCGATTCGCTCCTCCTCCGCGATGCGGGCATCGGTGCCTTTCTGTCTCCCGAAGCCGGAGGGCTTTATTTCCTCGGAGATACGCTTTTCCTCTCCTTTCGTGCCCTCAATTACGGCCTTTCTTCCATTAATGGCCTTGCGATCCATGTGGAAGGGCCAGTAGCTCATGACACGGTCATCGACCTTCCGCTTGGCGGCACCGACACGCTGGAAGTTCCTCAGGCCTGGGTTCCCTCCGATTCGGGGAGCTTCGAGTTAAAGGCATACACCGAGCTTCCGGGGGACGGCAGGAATTCAAACGATACTGCCTCCCTCCATATCCGCGTCCATCCCTACCTGGAGGTGACAGGGGAGGTCGTCGACGGAAACGCCGGATCGGGAATAGGGGCCGTACTCTATTTCGATCTGCTCGGCGACTCCTGCATTTTCTGGGATTCCACAACGACCGATCCCCTCACGGGCGAGTTCTCGATCACTCTCACCGACACCGCCTTCGCCGTCACCATAATGCCCGCTGTTCCCTATCCAGTGGACCTCGAGACCCTCTACGTGGCTCCCGATTCAGCGGGGTACTTCCAGTTCATCCTTTATCCCGCCGATCTACTTCTCGTCAATGCCGATTCCCTCTCGCGCTTCTCCGATTATTACACGGCTTCCCTGGACTCCCTCGGCGTCACCTATGTTCTCTGGAAGGCCCGGGAAGACGGCATTTTCCCCCTTCAGGCCATGGGAGAATTCGCAACGCGAACGATCCTTTTCTTCACCGGAAATTCAAGAGATGTCGCTCTAACGTCCGAGGAAATGGACAGCCTGGCGTCCTTCCTTGATTCGGGAGGGAACCTCCTCCTTACGGGCCAGAACATAGGCGAATGCGCGGGCACAACTTCTTTCTATGCCGATTGTCTCGGCGCTCATTTCCTTCAGGGAACCTATCCGGGCTACATGGCCTATGGCATAACGGGAGACAGTCTGGGCTCGATGTTCAGCTCCTTTTTCACGGCCGGACAGGGCGGAGCTCAGAACCAGAATTCCAGGGACGAGGTGGAGAGCTGCGGCGATTCCCACCTCTTTCTATCGTACGATGAGAGCGGAACCGGCGGAGCGGCAGTCTGGCGCGAAGATGTCGTTACGGGTTCGAAGCTCGTCTATTTCGCCTTCGGCCTTGAGGGCGTTTCAGGCGTGCCCTCTCAGCCACAGTACATGACCAGGACCGGGATCCTGAGGGTGGTGTTGAACTGGTTCGGCATAGAGACGGGAACTGAGGAGGGGCGTTACGGTGAGCCGATCGGCTTCTCCCTCTACCCCAATCCGGCGGGGGATGAGGTTTTTCTGGCATGTCCTAAAGGGAAAGGGGCCACTGCCGTGCTCTATGATGCCTCCGGCAGGAGGATCAGGGGATACCGGCTCTCGGGAGGAGAGAGGGCGAGGATAGAACTCCGCCGAAACGACGGAAGTCCGCTCCCTTCCGGCGTTTATTTTCTCAGGGTGGGTTCGAAGTGCCGAACTTTCTTACATCTCCGATAGTTTCTTGATGATCGCTCTCAGATAGGCGGGGAGGTCGTCGGGCTTTCGTGAGGTTATCACATTTTCGTCGAGGACGACCTCTGCATCCACGTACTCGGCTCCAGCATTTACGAGGTCATCCTTTATCGAGAAGAAGGAGGTCATCCTGCGGCCCTTCGCTGCGCCGGCCGAGATCACGATCCATGGCCCGTGGCAGATAGCCGCTATGAGCCGGCCCTTTTCGTTCATTTTCCTGACAAACTCCACCATCTCCGGTGTCCTTCTCATCCTATCGGGGGCGTATCCTCCGGGAATGATGACAGCATCGAATTCCCTTTCTAAGGCCTCCTTAGCAGTGAGGTCGGCGGTGGCGGGATAGCCTTCTTTCGATCTGTAGGTTTTCTTTTCCGGTCCAACGATGTGAACCTCGGCGCCTTCCTCTTTGAGCCTGTAATAGGGATACCAGAATTCGGGCATGTTGTAGAGGTCCTCGACAAGTATGGCTATCTTTTTGCCCTCAAGTTTCATCTTCCTCCCTCCTTTTAAAGCCCGCGAGGTAAAGCCTGATCTGCCTTGCGAGGCCCTTCCTGTTCACGATGGCGATGACGAGGGCCCAGATCAGGGCGTAAAAGGCAAGCCTGCCGTCGAGTCGGAGAAGTGCCCTGTAGGAAAGGAGGATGGCGATGAAAGAAAGGGTCATGAGCGGGGTCTTGAGGTCGAAGAACGTGAGGAGGAGGGCGGCGACGAAGTAGATCATGGGAACCCAGGGGGAATAGAAGCCCTCGGAGACCAGATAGGCGAGGCCCGAGGCGACCAGAAATATGTCGAAGGGGAGGTCGTAATTGGCGAGCCGCCCCTCCTGTCCCGATTTCCTGGCGAGATAACCGTCCAGATTATCCGTGGTCCAGGCCGCGAGGTAAATGAGGAGCACCAGGTCCGGGCTGCCGTTGCCGGTCAGGGCGAAGAAGAGTATGAAAAGGGCGAGGAGGAGCCTCGAGAACGTAAGCAGATCAGCCCAATTCGTCAGCGATGCCCGTATTGCCTCTCCCATATGCTGATTTTACTGCGAGGAGAAGAGGTCCGCAACCGAAGGGTTTGAGAGGTTGACGGGGCTGCCCGATTGTGTTAAAAATAATACGGGATGCCGGCGAATTTACCTCCAGAATACTTTCAGGTCGAGAAAAAATACAGGACCGCGAGGACTACCGACGAGAAGATCGCGGTCTTGAGGGAACTTCTGTCCATCGTTCCCAAACACAAGGGCACCGAGAAGCTCCAGAAGGAGCTCAAATCCAAGATCGCCCGTCTGAAAAGGGAAAAGGAGGAGCGCAAGGCTCAGGGAGGAAGGAGGGCGGCCATCTACACAGTGAGGAAAGAGGGCGCCGCCCAGGTAGCACTGATAGGTTACCCCAACGCCGGCAAATCTCAGCTCCTGAAGGCCATGACCAACGCCCAGCCCGAGGTCGCTCCCTATCCCTTTACCACCTTCAAGCCCAACGTTGGGATGGCCGAGTTTGAGGACATCGCCTTCCAGCTGGTCGATCTACCCCCTATCTCGGAGGAGCACATAGAATACTGGGTTCTCGATATAGTCAGAAATGCTGACCTTGCCCTTCTGGTGGTGGATCTGTCCGATGACGATTTTCTGGAACAGACCCGGGTCGTCCTGGAAAAGCTGGAGGAGCGGAAGATCATACCGGTGGGCAAGGGCGAGGCAGAGATACACGTGGTGGGGCCCATTGAGAAGAGGACGATACTCGTCGCCAATAAGTTGGACGCGCCCGATGCCGACCTTCGACTCGAGATGCTCAGAGAGTATTACGGCGATAAGTTTCCCATCGTCGCCGTCTCCGCCGTTGAGGGCCGCGGTCTCGAGGAGCTAAAGAGGGTGATCTTCAGGGAACTGGAGATCATCAGGGTTTACACCAAGGAGCCTGGAAAGCCGCCCGACATGAGCGATCCCCTCATATTAAAAAGGAACAGCACCGTCCTGGATGCTGCGAGGGAGATCCACAAGGACTTCGCAGAGAAGCTCAAGTATGCACGCCTCTGGGGCTCATCGAAGTTCGACGGCCAGAGGGTCGAGAAAACCTACATCCTCGAGGACAGGGACATCGTCGAATTTCACATATAAAGCGCCTCAGAAAAGAAACTTACCGTCCCTGTAAATGAGCTCGCCGTCAGCGTATACCTCTCCGCCCTTTCTCATATCGAGGACGATGTCCCAGTGAATGCCCGAGACGTTCTTGCCGCCCGTCTCCGGGATGGATGCCCCGAGGGCGAGATGTATCGTTCCTCCGATTTTTTCGTCAAAAAGAACGTTCCGGGTGAAAATCTGTATGTCGTAGTTGGTTCCGAAGGCGAACTCTCCGAGCCTGCGGGCACCGTCGTCGGTTGCCAGGAGGGCCTCCAGATAATCCCCTCCCCTGTCGGCCTCAGCCTTCACGACCTCGCCCTTCTCGAAGACGAGGCGAATTCCCTCTACTTCCCTTCCCATGTAGATCCCCGGAAAGGTGAATTTTACGTGGCCCTCGGCCGAATCCTCTATCGGGCTCGTGAATACCTCACCGTCGGGAAAATTCTCGTGTCCGTCGGCGTTTATCCATCGCCTGCCCCCGGCCTTCAGCTTCAGGTCGGTGTCCTCCGCCACTATCCTGAATTCGCTGTATTGTGATAATCTTTCGACTATTTTTGCCTGCTTTTCAGAGATTTTCTGCCACGTGGCAATGGGATCCTCGTCATAGAGGTGCCCCGCTTTGAAAACGAACTCCTCATACTCCTCGGTGGACATCACGGCGTCCTGGGCGTTGGCGTGGGTTGGATACTGAGTGCCGACCCACCTCACGGAACCGTCGGCGATCCTCTCCATCAACCTCTGAAAGAGGGGTTTTCTGGCTCCCTGGGCGATGGCGATTCTCTTGGGATCAACGTTCGAGAGTCTCTTGGTGTTCCACTCTCCCCAGATGGTTATCAGGGCGTCTATCTCCTCCACCTCGGTCCAGGATATCTTGGAGATGAACTTGAGCTGTTCTTCGCTCGCTATAGAATAGAATATCTCTTCCATTCCTTCCACGCCGATCTTGGTGTAGGGATTGGCTCCCGCGACGAGGGCCTTTTTGTAAAGCTCCTTTATCAGCGGGAGAGTCAGGTAATTGCCCCTGATCATCAGGAGATCGCCTTCTTTTATGCCGATGGAATAGTGAAGCAACACCTCTGCGAGCTTTTCGATCCTCGGGTCCTTCAATTTAAGCCTCCTTTTTGAATGATTTACTATAACTCAGCTTCCCTCTAATGTCAATTTTACAATTTTATTTTCGCAGAGGAAAAAACTTGTCTGTTACTGAAGGTTTGCTGGATCTACCTGAAGAATTGAACCTGAAGGAAGAGGCTTTGTAAGACGCTCAAGTTTTGACAGATTTCCACATCTTGCGATAAAATAGGAACTTAACCTGGAGGTTGAGATGATAATAGTCACGGGCGGAGCCGGTTTTATAGGCAGCGCTATCATATGGGGGCTCAATCAGAGGGGGATTCACGACATTCTTGTGGTGGACGAGCTGGGTGAGGATGAGAAGTGGAAGAACCTGAGAACCCTGAAGTTCGACGATTATATGGACAAATCGGATTTTCTCGAACTCGTAAAGAGCGGTTGCATAAGGGGCGATGTCGAGACCATTTTCCACCTCGGAGCCTGTACCGACACGACGGAAAAGGACACAGGATATCTCCTCTGGAACAACTTTGAATACACCAAGGAACTCGCTCTGTATGCCATAAAGAAGGGCATTCGGTTTATCTATGCCTCAAGCGCCGCCACCTATGGCGACGGCAGTCAGGGCTTTTCCGACGATCACGAGGTGCTGGAGAAACTCATTCCCATAAACCCCTATGCCTATTCCAAGCACCTCTTCGACCTCTGGGCGCTCAGAAAAGGGCTCCTGGACAGGATCGTCGGTCTCAAATACTTCAATGTCTACGGCCCCAATGAGTATCACAAGGGCGAAATGAGGAGCATGGTGCTCAAGGCTTACGAACAGATAAAAGATGTCGGATACGTGAGGCTCTTCAAATCTCACAGGCCCGACTTTAAGGACGGGGAGCAGAGGAGAGATTTCATATATGTGAAGGATGCCGTGAGGATGTCCCTTTTCTTCATGGACAACAGGGATGTCAACGGGATATTTAACGTTGGGACGGGCAAGGCGCGGACTTTCAACGATCTGGTGAGGGCGGTCTTCGACGCCCTTGGCCTGGAGCCGAAGATCGAATATTTCGACATGCCCCCTGAGCTCAGGAATCAGTATCAATATTTCACTCAGGCCGAGATGGGCAAGCTCAGGGCGGCCGGAGGTCCCGTTGAGACCACGCCCCTCGAGGAGGCCGTCAGGGAGTACGTCCTCGAGTACTTGGAGAAAAAGGCCCATCTGAGTTCCCTGTAGGCGGGCCCAGCCGCTAATTCCTTCTCTTTCCCGAAGATTTGGCAGGGTTTTTGCACTTTTATGGCTGTGGGGAGGCCGCCTCTGGCGGCCTCCCCACAGCCGAAGCATTTTTAAGTGGCGAAATAACATG
>DRBW01000161.1 GCA_011042705.1 Caldifarciminota bacterium | reverse complement strand
GGGATTTTCGGGGTCCAGGTTGACGGCAACTTCCATCAAATCGACAGCCCTGTCTCTGTATCCGGCTTGCTCTAAGAGGGAGGCGGAGTAAAAATAGGCGGGCGGGATATCGTTGTTCTCCGAAAGGAGCCTATCCACCGTCTCCAGAAGGTAGCTTTTACGGCCGGCCCTGAGAAGGATTCCTCCCAGCGACAGGTAGTAATCGTCGATGTAGGGCGTTCTGCCGATGTATTCTAAGAGCAGATTCACGGCCTCCCTGAGTTTGCCGGCCCTGAAGAGCAGCCCGCTTTCCGAAACGACAGCCTGATAGAGAAGGGGATCCTTCTCCCTGGCGAGCCTGTAATTTTCCATAGCCTGCTCGGGATCGCCGAGTTTCTCGTAGGCGATGCCCAGGTAGTAGTACGATTTCTCGAAATCGGGAACTAACATGAGCACCTTCCTGAGGAGGGAGATGGCTTTCGTATAATCACCCCTTCGGAGTGCTTGAGCGGCCACGTTGTAAAGTCCGAGAGCCCTTTTGACCTTTTCCCTTACCTTTTCGACCGAGGATCCGTCGAAATAGGGAGAATCAGGATTTTGAGGGAAAAGCCCGGGATCGAAGAAGGGAGAGTAGGGCGTGCCGAGGGCAACGGCCGCCGTATCGAAGGCGTAGAGCCTGAAAGTATTTGTCTGATACACGAGCCTCAGAGCCCGGAGGCTTTCAGGGTGAAAATTGAGGTAATAGACCAGCGAATTTTTCCTTAATTTGAGTCGATTTACCTGATAACGGATTGATTCCCGGGAGCTGTCCAGGAGGAACTTCTCCTGATAGAGGAGATATGCAGGCCTGTACTTCCCGATCCCCTGGAGAAATTCCCCTTCAGTTTTATACAGGAGGGTTTCGGCATCCTCGACCTTGCACCTGAGCCAGTAGCTCTCGTAGATCGGATGGAGAATTATGGGCCTGTCGACGTATGTGAGGACCATGGCGCTTATATCGGGGGCCGCCAGGATGGCGCAGCTGTCCGGGACCGCGTTTTTAATGGCCATCGTGATCCTTTCCCAATCCGATCCGTAAGCAGTGAATTTCCCCATCCACTCCTTCTGAAAGCGCGATCTGAACTTATCGAAGAGTTTCCTG
Source organism: Caldifarciminota bacterium (assembly GCA_011042705.1). Lineage (GTDB taxonomy): Bacteria > Hydrothermota > Hydrothermia > B15-G9 > DRBW01 > DRBW01. Next base: position 5,175 of record DRBW01000161.1, on the reverse strand, counting down.
TAATGAGCAGTCTGACCGATCATGAGAAGAGGGATGAGATACAGGGCGAGGAGCCAGCGAGATCGCGTTCTCAGGGACCTGTAAAGGGCGAAGCCCCCGAAGAGCGATAGGAAGACGAAGAAAAAGGCATCGAGCCTCATTACGAGAAGGGAGAGTGGGAAGAAGAACAGGGCCAAAAAGAGGGGAAGGTAAGCGGTTTTGATTTTGTTCCTCAGGGCGATGATCGCACCGGGGAGGGCGAGGAGGAGCGGCAGGAGGTCTGCGAAAGCAAAGGTGAAAGGCCCCGTCGAGGAGAAAGGTCCCTTCCATATAGCCCTCACGTCAAAAGGTATTCTGGAGGGATCGGCGGGTTTCCCCGTGAAGTACAGGGCCTTGTAAAGGAGAAGGTGAAATACGTGGGAGAATTCCCTGCTGTTGGTGGGCGAAAGCCTCGTGATCAATGCCATCAGGGGGAGGACGGGAAGGAATAGCAGGGCTCTCCAGCGTCTGGAGAGGTTTACGCGTGAAGAGATGAGGCCCAGGGCGATCGTCCAGTAGGAGAGGAGCATCGTGTTTGAGAGGAGAAAGGATTTCGCCCTGAGCGTGGGCCAAAGGACCGACGCGAGAAAAACCGGGATCAGGAAGAGGGAGAAGAGTGTCGCTATTTGTCGGACATCGAAGGGATAATCCAGGATGATGTCGAGGGCGACGAAGAAGACGAAAAGGGCCAGGAAAAAGGGCGACAGGTGCCAGGATATAAGCCCCGCTGAAAAGCAGAGGCCAGATAGAAAGGCCAGCGTCAGAGACCTTTTTCGAGCACGGCTTCTGAGACCTGAGAGAAAGAGCGCGAGGGCGAAAATTAGGAAGGGCATGGCGAACTCCTCCCGGAGGTAGTTTCCCGTCACCCTCCAGTAGGAGGGAACGCCGACGGAATAGACGAGGGCAGCCAGCAGTGCGGCCGTTGGATTGCCGAAGGCCGCCAGTGTCAGGAAAAAAAGACCCAGAACGAGAAGGCTCGAGAAGATCGAGACGAAATATTTGACGTAGATATGGAAGGGGGGGTATCGGAAGAGGGGCGCCAGCAGCCTGTAGCTGTATCCGATGCAGGCGTCCATGGTGAGGTGGATCAGCGACCTCACTTTCAGCCCCTCGGGATACTGTGCCCTTAAGTCTATCTCCGGTATTTCCCTGCCGTAGGCAAATTCCCGGGCATACCTGTACCTGAAGGCAGCATCAGAGTAGAAAAGTTCCGCGTTCCCGAAGTAGTTCAGCTTGATATAAGAATTCAGGGCGAAGAGAGCCAGTGCTGCCAGGACATAGAGAGGAAGGGCTCTTTTCGGGAGTTTACCCCCTTTCTTTTTCCTTCTCATCTCAGGGATAAAGCTGAAAAGCCCCGAGCCTGTCCCTGTATTTGTAAGCGATCAGGCCGGAGGTGATTCCTATTATGGCACCCGCCAGCACGTCGGTTGGCCAGTGTCTCCGCAGGTATATCCTTGAGAGCCCCACACCAGCAGCCCACAGGTAGAGGGGAACAGTCAATTTTCTGTAACGGGAGGAGAAATAGGAGGAGATCAGAAAAGCCCCCGTCGTATGGCCCGAAGGAAAGGATGAGTTGCTCCTGGGGTTCGCTCCTTCGGGTCTTTTCCTCTCTGTCGTGTATTTCAACAGGTACACGAGCCCGGCCGAAGCCAGGGCAGCGGAGGTCACCGCCCTGACGTCCTTCCAGCTCTCCTCGCCTCCCAGGGCGCCGTAAAGGAGCAGGGCCGAGGTGAGGACCTCCCCTTCGGCCGATTCCGTCAACCCTTTGAACAGTGCGTCGGAAAGGGGGCTCCTGAGCCCCGACGATATTTCATGGGAGAGAATGGAATCGGGGCCGAAGACAGTTAATAATAAGAGAAGGAGGAAGCTCATCCTATTATCCTGCTGAGCACGGTCTCCCGGTCGGCTCCCTCGAAAGCGATCCTCTTGTCACGGGATGTCAGACCCGATTTTATTCTGATCTTCTCCCTGTCGATCCCGGTCAGGCGGGCCAGAAACCTGATGAGTTCTCTGTTCGCCTTCCCCTTTTGCGGGGGTTCCTTGATCTCCACGTGCACTATGCCGAGCTCATCTATGCCCAGGACCCTGTTCCGGCCCGCCCCCGGCTTGACGCGGAACCTGATGACCGATTCCATCTCAGAACTTGACTTTGGGGGCTTCCTCGGCTCCTTTCTGCGCCTCGAAGTAAGGCTGTTCCCTGAAGCCGAACATGTTCGCTATTATGTTCGTCGGGAATTTCTTTATGGTCATGTTGTATTCCCTGACCGTCTCATTGTATCGCATGCGGGCGACGGCGATCCTGTTCTCGGTGCCCGCGAGCTCGTCCATGAGCCTGTTGAAGGTCTCGTTGGCCTTGAGCTGAGGATAGTTTTCGACGATCGCCAGGAGCCTCGCCAGGGCGCCTTCCAGTTCCCTGTTGCCCTCTATTATCTCCTCCCTCGTCCTCGCTCCGCTCAGCTTAGCTCTTGCAGCCGCTATGTTCTCGAAGACCTCCTTCTCGTGGGCGGCGTATCCCTTCACGGTTTCCACCAGGTTGGGAATCAGGTCGAGACGCCTCTGAAGTTGAGTCTCGACCTGTGCCCATTTTTCGTCCACGCCCTCTCTGAGGCTGACCAGCCGGTTGTAAAGGGAAATAAAGGGCAGGAACAGGATCAATACGACTAATATTATTGCCAGTACGGTTTTCATTTTATCACCACCCGAATCTTTTCCTTATGATCTCCTCGAGATCGGGGGTGCCGATCTCCTGAAGGTCGTACCTGACCCTGACATAGGGCTTGTTGATCTTTATGACGCGTCCGAGGTCGATGGGCGTGGCGACCACGACCAGGTCGGCCTGGGTCCTGTTGATGGTCTCCTCGAGGTCCCTGAGCTGTTTGTCGGAATAGCCGACGGCGGGAAGGAGCTGCCCTATCTGGGGATATTTCTCGAAGGTCTCCTTTATGGTCCCGACAGCGTTCTCCCTGGGATCCACGAGCTCGGCGGCGCCGTATTTCTGGGCTGCTACGACGCCGGCTCCGAAGGACATCTCCCCGTGAGTGAGAGTCGGGCCGTCCTCCACAACGAGAACCCTCTTGCCCCTGATCATGTCGCCGTCGTCGATCACGATGGGGGAGACTGCCTCTATGATGATGGCTTTCGGATTGGATTCGATTATGTTCTCCCTCACGATCTGGACGTCCTCGGGATAGGCGCTGTCGATCTTGTTGATTACGACGACGTCCGCCATCCTCAGATTGGCCTCACCGGGGTGATAGGTAACCTCGTGATAAGGTCTCAGGGGGTCGGCGACGACGATATGCAGATCGGGCCTGTAGAAGGGAAGGTCGTTGTTGCCCCCGTCCCAGAGGATCACGTCGGCCTCTTTCTCCGCCTCGGCCAGTATCTTTCCGTAATCCACGCCGGCATAAACAACGTTGCCCCGATCGATGTGGGGCTCGTACTCCTCCCTTTCCTCGATGGTGCAGTTATGCCTGTCGAGATCCTCATATGAAGCGAACCTCTGAACGACCTGCTTTCTGAGGTCGCCGTAAGGCATGGGGTGCCTTATGACTGCAGTTTTCTTGCCCAGCTTCTTGAGGATCTCGGCGACCCTTCTCGTCGTCTGGCTTTTGCCCGAACCCGTTCTTACCGCGCAGACTGATATGACGGGCTTCTGGCTTTTTACCATCGTGCCCTTTGAACCGAGAAGCAGAAAATCGGCTCCGGCCGCTATGGCTCTCGACGCCCTGTGCATGACGTATTCATGCGAAACGTCGGAATAGGAGAACACGGCGATGTCTATATCTTTTTCGACGATGAGCTTCTCCAGATCCTCTTCGGGGTAAATGGGAATTCCCTGTGGATACAGGGATCCCGCCAGCTCGGGCGGATAGAGCCTGCCCTCTATGTCGGGTATCTGGGTCGCGGTGAACCCGACCACCTCGAAGGCCTCGTTATCCCTGAAACAGACGTTGAAGTTGTGGAAATCTCTGCCCGCCGCTCCCATTATCAGGACTCTTTTCTTCTCCATCGGTCTTCCTCCTTTTAGCTTAGGACCTCTTTAAGAACTTCCTGCAGAGCCGCGAAAGCCCTCTTTATGTCCCTTTTCCTTATTATAAGGGATGGAGTCAGGTAAATCGCCTCCTTCTCTCGATTATCTACGATGATGCCCCGGGACAGCATTTTGTCATGGACATATCCGGCGATCTCTCTCTCCCTGAAGGCCAGCCTGAGGAAGAGGCCTCTTCTGACTATATGGCCTTTATCCCCCAGAACATTCTCGATCTCCCGTGTCCTCTCCGCGAGCAGGGGCTCCAGCTCGCGGACCCTGTCAAGGAGCTCTTCCTCGAGCAGCCTGATCGTTGTCAGCGCGGCCTGCACCGATAAAATCGGTGCAGGCCGCGCATAATCAACCACATCGAGTTCGTTGTCCAGCGAGGGCCTCAGAACGATGGCACCCATGGGTAAGCCCGAGGCTATTCCCTCCCCCAGGATGGTGATGTCGCCTATTATACCCAGTTCCTCCTGGAGGAAGGGATTCCCGGTTATGCCGGGCTGTACGCCTGTCTCGTCAACGATGAGCAGTGTTCTTCTTTCCCCGGCACAGGATTCCAGTTTCTTCGCCAGCGCCCTTGCCCCGGGCAGGATGAAATCCTGGGGTCTGAAGTAAAGAGCGGAGATCCTTCCGCCTTCGCAGTCATCGAATATATGCTCCAGTATGGCCCCGGGATTTTCTCCGGGAAAATCGATTTTTCTAAGCCTTTCCTCGTCGCAGAGTCCCGCACCGGCTCTGCCGAGCGCGATCACATCGCCGTTTTTCCCGAGGAGGGATGGGACCCTGGCAGCAAGATTTTTTGCGAGGAACGAGCTTTCGAGAAGCGCCACCCTTCTGTTGGCCGCGCCCGGCACGAGGATGGCGAGTTTTTCTGCAAGTTCTGTGGAGGATTGCGTATAAATATCGGCGGCCGCCGAGAAGAGTCCCCTTTTCAGGAGGGACATCACTGATTTCTGAACTGCAGGGTGGCAATAGCCCGTGGTGAGCCGCCCGAAGTCGCCGGTGAGGTCGAGGTATTCCCTTCCCTCTTCGTCGACCACATGTGTGCCCGAAGCGTCCAGTGCCTTTATCGGGCGGCCTGCATGCATTAGCAGCGATATGTTCCTGTGTTCGGGCCTTCT
>DRBW01000025.1 GCA_011042705.1 Caldifarciminota bacterium | reverse complement strand
GTGACAGCCCTTTACCGAGCTGGACTTTTTTGCATATTAAGACGGAATTGCAATATGCAAAAATCTAAGCAAAATCCAGAGGTTTTATTGGAAGCTTTCGGGATCTTTTCAGGCTGAGAAACAATGCGCGATACAGAGAACGCCCGGGTCAGCGCAATATGGCAATTATTTTGCATAAAAAGGAAACGTGCTGTTTTCTTGCAAATCAAGAGAACAGCCTTATAATCTGCGAAAACAAAAGGAGGTTGAAAGATGGGGTTGAAAGCAGCGTTAACGTTGATGCTTGTCTCTGGCCTTTTAGCCGCGCCCTCGTGGAATAGCCAGCCGGGGACAATGAGAGTGATGTCGGCATTCGGGGACGGAAAGGGGTATCTGGGGGTGAACCTTTTCCACCTAAACATGCTCGGCTTGAGCAGTGATATAGATACCACGTCAAAAACGGCCATAGATATATATACAGGTCTGGCGATAGGTCTCTCGAGGAAAGTCACTTTGTCGGCCAGAATTCCCTATCTATACGACAAGTACGGCGATTCCACGGCGTCCAGTATCGGCGATCTGGAGGCGGGATTCAAAGTTACTCTGGTAGAGGGGGAAAAGGTTGCTTTTGGCTTTTTCCCGTTTTTGAGCATCTCGACAGGAGCCAAAGACAAGGGATTGAACAGGGCCTTCGGGACCGGAACCCTTGACTACGGGCTCCTCGCCCTGTTCAGCCTCAAACCTTCCGAGAAAGTTCTCCTCAACTTTAACCTCGGCGGTTTCAACAGATATCAGGATGAGCATCACAATGCCGTTGCCGATCTTGGCCTCGCCGGCTTCTCCGCCTTTTTCAACCTCGGTAAGGTCAATCCCTTCTTCGAGATAAGCCATGAGAATTTCGCTTCCCAGTTCATATGGGATGTGGATAAAAAACTTTACGGCGGAAATCCTCTGAGAGTTGGAGGTGGGTTGAACTTCGCCCTCGGAGCCCTTAACTTCGACCTCGGCGGAAGCTATTACCTATCCAAGAGAAGGGTCGACGATCAGCTTGCTGACAGCGTTTATTACATGCTGCCGAGAGAGGACATCAAATATGAGGTCTCCGTGGGCATTTCCATAGAGAAGAAACCCCCTGTGGTGACGACGGGGCTCATCGCCGGAGTCATCACCGATGCCAAAACCGGCAACCCTCTTGAGAACGCCCATGTGAAGATCACAGAGCTCGGCCTCACGGCCACCAGCGATCTCAAGGGCGCTTTCACCCTCGAGGATGTGCCGGCTGGCCTCTACACCGTGGAGGTTACCAAAGCGGGATATGAACCCATTACCGCCCATGTCATGGTGAAAGCAGGCAAGACGAGCCAGGTTCAGTACACGCTGAAGAAGAAGGTCGTGGAAAAAGCGACGGTGAAGGGCAGGGTCGTGGACAGGGAGACGGGCAAACCGGTTGTCGCCGTTCTCTCCGTTGAGGGAGTCGGCAAGATAAGGACGGACTCCGACGGCACTTACACCTTCACCGCGAAACCCGGCACCTACACGATGACCGTCAGAGCCGAAGGGTATGAACCGGCCACAAAGAGGTTCACGTTGAGGGCAAAAGAGGTGAGGTCCATAGACGTTGCGCTCGTGAAGGAGGTTCCTGCCCTGACGTTCCCTGTGATACATTTCGACTGCTGTAGCTACAGGATCAAGCCGAAATATGCCAAGATGCTCGATGAGGTAATCCGTACGTTGACCAGGTATCCCAACGTCAAGGTGCTTATCGAAGGTCATGCCAGTGCCGATGGGCCCGAGGATTACAACATGAGGCTTTCGATCAAGAGGGCCGAAGCGGTGAAGAAATACCTCGTGAAAGGCGGAATAGCTTCTGACAGGCTACAGGTAAAGGGCTATGGTGAATCGAGGCCGATAGCGTCCAACGACACCCTCGAGGGCAGAAGGAAGAACAGAAGGGTTGAGATCAAGGTTATCAAATAGGAAACCGGAAGGAATTGTTCTTTGGGGCGGCCCGATCTTCGATCGGGCCGCCCCTTTTCTTTTTCAAAGGCTTTAAGCCCCTTTCAATTGACATGATGGGGAATCTCAAGCTATACTATTCGAATGAAAAAGGGGATTTTTGCGGGTTTTGTTGCCTTTTTGCTTTTGTGGGGGGCGGTATTCGCGGTTGTCTATGTTCTCTCGAGGGGATTGCCCTCTTTAAAGCTCATAGAGAGGTATAAACCCCCTCTCGCCACAGAGGTTTTTGATCGAAACGGCGTTCCCATCTATCAGTTTTATATAGAGAGGAGGAGCTCCGTTTCCCTCCGGAAGGTGCCCAAAAATCTGATCAATGCATTTATCGCCCTCGAGGACAGGAAGTTTTACGAACACTGGGGCATTTATCTGCCGGGAATTCTGAGGGCTCTCTATGTTGACCTGACCCGGGGCAGGGTGGCCCAGGGGGCGTCCACCATCACTCAGCAGCTCGCCAGGAATATGTTCCTGACGCAGAAAAGAAATTTGAAGAGGAAGATAAGGGAAGCCGTCCTCGCGGTCCGCATCGAGAGGGCTTTCTCCAAAGATCAGATACTGGAGAGATACCTGAACCAGATATACTTCGGTCACGGCGTTTACGGCGTTGAGGCCGCGTCCAGGTATTACTTCGGAAAGAGCGTTTCAGAGTTGAATCTGGCCGAATGCGCCATGCTGGCCGCAATCCCCAGGTCTCCGCTTCTCTATTCCCCTTACAGAAACTTCGAGAGAGCCAGGAGGAGACAGAAGCTGGTCCTGAGGATAATGAAAGAGGGTGGGTTTATAACCGATGCCGAGATGCGGGAGGCCCTTGAGACTCCCATCGTCCTCGCAGGTCCCCGGGAGGAGAAGGTGGAAGGGATAGCTCCCTACTTTCTCGACATGGTCAGAAAGTACGTGATCCAGCGTTACGGCGAGGATTTTCTCTACACGAGCGGGGGAAAGATCTACACCACGCTCGATCTGGAGCTTCAGAAGATCGCCGAGGCAGCGGTGGACAGCTTTCTGGATCTGTACGAGGAGGAATACGACCTCGAGCCGAAGAAGGCTGATTACGTGAGGGATACTCTGAATCCTCCTCAGTATTTGCAGGGAGCACTGGTGGCGATGGATCCCTATACCGGCGAGATAAGGGCGCTTGTGGGCGGAAGGGACTACGATGACAGCAAATTCAACAGGGTTACCCAGATGCGGAGGCAGCCCGGGTCGGCCTTTAAGCCCTTCGTTTACACGGCCGCCATTGACAACGGATACAATCCTTCAGACATACTCATGGATGTGCCCCTCGCATTGAGGATACCGGGGGTGGAGGAGCTCTGGTACCCCGAGAATTACGATGGACGTTATCTCGGGCCCATCACGCTGAGAAGGGCCCTCGCCCTGTCCCGAAACCTGGCGACAGCTCATTTGATCTTGGAATTGGGTCCATCCGTCGTTGCCGAATATGCGAGGAAAATGGGTATAGAGTCCCCTGTCCCTCCCTATCCTTCTATAGCGCTGGGGTCGCCCACCCTGAGCCTTCTCGAGATAACCAGGGCTTATGCCCCCATTGCCAATCTGGGCAGCCGCGTAGATCCCTATTTTGTGTCCAGGATCGAGGACCCCGAGGGGAGGGTTCTCGAGGAGAACTTTCCGAAAGTCGTTCAGGTTCTGGACTCGAGCACAGCTTACATCATGATCGACATGCTGAAATCCGTCATAGAGGAGGGTACGGGCAGGCTCGCCTGGATGACCTACGGGCTTCAGGGGGCAATGGCGGGCAAGACCGGGACCACCAACGAATACAGGGACACATGGTTTATCGGTTTTTCCCCCACGCTCCTGGCAGGAGTCTGGGTCGGATTCGATTCCCTCAGGACCATAACCGAGGGGGCCGTCGGCGCGAGATTCGCCCTGCCCATATGGGCGACCTTTATGAGGGAGGCCGGGGCGGTGGACACGCTTACCGATTTCCCCATACCTGAAGGAGTCGCATGGGCCGAAGTGTGTTCTCAGACGGGCATGCTGGCGACTCCCTATTGTCCGGTTACCAGGATGGAAATATTTAAGGTGGACAACATACCGACTGTGTCCTGCACCCTCCACACCGGTTCGGAGTGGAGGAAAGAATGGAAACAGTTCAAAAAACTCGAGGAGGGGTATTTGAGGGGTGTACGTTGACATAATTATAGCCGTTCTTCTCTGGGGATTCCCCGAATACTACAACGATCCCCTGAGCGGTGTCGGGAATTCTCTCCTGCTTCTTAACAGGCCCTCTGCAGTATTCCACAATCCGGCTCTCATAGGCCGTTCCGCTGAGATCTCCCTTAGCTACGCCAGGCCCTTTAATCTCCCGGGAGTACATAAGGCTCAGATTTCCTTTCAGATAGAGGGATTTGGTTTTGGAGCTCAGACTTTGCGGGCCGATGGATATTCTGAGAGCAGGTTGATGATAGGAAAGGAACTTTACGGGAGGAGGTTCAGAACGGGACTTTCCTTCGGGGTGAGCGATATGGCGGCAGGACCTGAGCGGGCGGCTGCTCTGTCGATAAACCTGGGATTCGCCTTCGAGAGTTACGGCGGTAAAGTCGTGAACGCGCTGCACGTCACGGGGATCAGGGTGAAGGGAGCAGAGGACCTTCTCTCTCCTGCCATGACGCTTTCTTTCAAATACCGGGGCTCGGAGGACATAGAGCTCTACCTCGATTTCTTTCAGGAAACCCGCTTCCCATTGGGGCTCAGATCTGGCTGTTCCGTGAAAATCGGGGATCTGAGGCTTCTTTTCGGCCTGTCGAGTGTGCCCGATTGTTACGCTCTCGCCATCTCCGTCGAGACCAGACCCGCTTTCCTCTACCGCTTGCGCATCCATCCTTACCTCGGTGCCACCCATGGCTTCGGGGTGAACGTCAGGATGTAAAGGTGAAGAACTTCGTTGTCGTTGAAAGGGATGAGAGGGAGGGAATTTGAATTGAAACGTTGTAATAAGCAGCACTGTTCCTCTCCCTTTTAAAATGGATATTAGTAGGATATACCTGGAAGCACTAACTCTCTAACACAAATGGAATTCGGAGGGCAATTTCTCCACGATCCTTCTTTCCCTATCAAATCCTTTCACGGATGGACTTTCAGGAGCCCTTTCCTTTGAAGAACGACGATGGGAATGGAGAAAGCGGTTGGGGAAGCACTTTCCTTGAACATCGGGCTCACTTTTCTTTTGAGAGGCCGGTTTTTTGGGGAGCAAGGTGAACGCAATCTTTCGGCTAAGCTATTTGCTGATGAAATACCACAGGGCACAATTTGCATGAGTTGATGGAGCGATGCGATGACAAAGCAACTCAAGGGAATTGAGAGATTATCGCCTGTTTTTTCCAAGAGTGTCCGTAGAGGGATGGTGACAGGAGCCTGGCTCAGAAAAAAATGAAGAGGGGGTGTCCCGCGAAGCGGGACACCCCCTCAGAAATTTCGATTTTCGGAGTTTTAGCGGATCAACACAAGTTTCTTGACAGACTCAGCAGAGCCGGTGCTGAGCTTAACGAAGTAAACCCCAGGCGGCAGAAGGGCGCCGTGATTATCGAGCCCGTTCCAGGCCACGCTGTAAGTCCCGGCCGAGAGGTTTCCGGCCTTGAGGGTCCTGACGGGCTGTCCCAATGCATTGTAGACGACGAGATTGACGTAACTGTTCCCGGAGATGCTGAATTCGATATCCGTGTTGCCCGACGTGAAGGTGGGTGAGACACTCAGCGAGGTCCTGAGGGATGCTTCTTTTTCCTCAGCGGAAACCGATGAGGAAATGTTGAAACAATAGTGACCTGAGTCATCCTCGGTCTCACCATCAACCACGAAGTAGTAGGTTACGCCCGCAGAGAGGGTGAGGCCTGTCAGAGCCTCAGGAGCACCTGCACCGTGCTCATCCACACCGGTAAGGGCAACGGGAGAGGCACAATCGGTGAAAATGTAGAGGGATATGTCCCAGCTGCCTATGGGAACTGCCGTGACAGCCACGTCCGGTATATCTGTTCCGGGAGTGAAGCTGTAAACGACATCAGGACCATACTGGGCCGTGAGGCCGGCATCGGTGGCTAGCACATCGTAATCATTTACATAGTCTCCCGTGCTTCTTACACAATCGCTGAAGTTCAACCCGGGAACGACTATCGGATCGCTGCAATTTTCTCCCTCTGCAAAAACGAATCCAAAAATAATTGCTATCAAAGCTACGTATTTCATAACTTATCCTCCTTCTTTTTAAAAACCCCTTTTTATTGCTCAGTCAACAAGCAATACTTTTGCTACTTTCACCTGGGAGCCCGCCTGGAGCTTCACGAAATACATGCCTCCAGGGAGTCTCCTTCCGGCAGAG
>DRBW01000211.1 GCA_011042705.1 Caldifarciminota bacterium | reverse complement strand
TCCTTACCCTGGATAGCGAGGGAAGGATAAGGAAGAAAACCAGGGTCTTCGGAGGATCCAGGGTCTTACCTGAATTCAAGAGGCTTTTGTCGGAGAACCTCGATAAAAGGAGAACTTATGACTTTGCCGTGGCCCACTTTGCGGCCGCTGAGAAAATAAACCCCCTGGAGGAATTTATCGAGGAGAATTACAATGTCAGGATGGTTCTCAGAGCCGACCTGACCCCCGCCCTGAGCTTGCACGTTGGCCCGGGCAGCTGGGGCGTTTTCGCCTTGCCGGTGGACTGATGGGCGAGGAGATCTACAGGCTATCATATTACGACTTTGAACTGCCGGAGGAGCTCATTGCCCAGTATCCCTCTCCGAAGAGGGAGGAGTCGAGGCTTCTGGTTCTCAGGAGGGAGCCCTTTGCCATAGAGCACAGGATATTCAGGGAGATCGTGGATTACCTCAAACCCGGCGATGTCCTCGTGTTGAACAAGACACGCGTGATAAAGGCGAGGTTGAGGGGGCGGAGGGTTCCCACTGGCGGGAAGGTGGAGATCCTGGTAACGGAGATAAAGGGCGGTGAGATAGTGGCAATGGTTCGCCCCGGGAGAAAAGCCAGGCCCGGAGAAACTATAGAGGTCAGGGGAGAATTACTCGAGGTGCTCGATTACCTCGAAGGAGGTAAGAGGGTCCTGAAGCTGAAATCGGAGATGAAGCCCCTTGATTTTCTCGAGAAATACGGAGAGCCCCCTCTTCCTCCCTATGTCAGGAGACCCCCCGAGGAGATAGATTCCGTGAGGTATCAGACGGTTTTCGCAGAGGTGCCGGGTTCTGTGGCCGCGCCCACGGCGGGGCTCCATTTTTCCAGGGAGCTTCTCGAGGAGATCAAGAACAGGGGGGTGGCGGTAACCTATGTCCTCCTCCACGTCGGTCCCGGGACCTTCAGGCCCGTCAGAGTCGAGGACATAAGGCAACATGAGATGGAGGGAGAGTATTTCGAGATCGAAGAGGAAACCCGTTCTCTCATTAAGGAGGCAAAAGCTGCCGGTAGGAGAGTCATTTCCTGCGGCACGACCGTGACCAGGGCCCTTGAGACCTGGAAACTCGGGGAAGGGCCGGCTGGAGGTTATTCCGAACTTTTCATATATCCTCCTTATGAATTTCGCGTCATAGACGGCATGATAACCAATTTCCACCTTCCGAAGTCGACGCCCCTCCTTCTCGTCTCGGCACTGGCTGGAAGGGATAAAATAATGAAAGCTTATCGAGAAGCCATAGAGCGAAAATACAGGTTTTTCAGCTACGGGGATGCCATGTTGATACTGTGAACTTTCGAAGTCTTTCTCACTATCGTTTTCCTTTGAGAGGTAAGGTTCTCCGTAAAGATGGAAAAATGCTGTACGTATGACTTTTACCGTGGAGGCACAGTAGATTTTTCAGTCACTTACAGCTCAGGTTGAGAATATTTCTCAATTTTCGACACCGAAAAATCTCCCTATCTAAGGCCATGTCATCGCTGGGAGCCCTTTTGGGCCAGATTCGGGAGCTTGATAAGGGCAGCCTGTTCCCTTTAAATTTATGTCATGGCATTGATAAGATTTGGCACCGGAGGTGTTCCCCACAGCGCCGCAAAGAGGACTACCGAGGCCGGCCTGGAGAGGTTAAGGGAGCTCGGCCTCGATCACATGGAGGTCGAGTTCGTCCGTGGAGTTAAGATGAAGATCGACAAGGCCCGTGAGATCGGGAAACTCGCCGGGGAGCTCGGGATCACGCTGACCGCGCACGGCCCCTATTATATCAATTTGAACTCACCCGATGAGGACAAAAGGGAGGCCTCGGTCATCAGAATTCTCGACACCGCCAGGGCAGGCTATGCCATGGGGGCTCGCAGCATCACCTTTCATGCTGCTTATTACGGGGATGACGATCCGGAAGAAGTCTACGTCCGGGTTAGAGACTATCTCCACGAGGTCCTTAAGATCATGAAAAAAGAAGGGATAGAGATCGATATCAGGCCCGAGACCACCGGTAAGCTCAACCAGTTCGGGACTCTGGACGAGATAATCAGGCTTTCTTCCGAGCTACCCGGGATTCTCCCCTGTGTTGACTTCGCCCACATTCACGCCCGGTATGGAGGCAAATTCAACAGCTACGATGAGTTCGTCGGGATCCTCAGGAAGATAGAGAGAGCTCTCGGAAGAAGTGCGCTGGAAAACCTTCACATGCATGTGTCGGGCATCGACTACGGCGATAAGGGGGAAATCAATCATCTGAACCTCGAGGAGTCGGATTTTCGGTACAGGGAGCTCCTGAAGGCCCTCAGGGACATGGAGGTCTCGGGGTACGCAGTGTGTGAGAGCCCGAACCTCGAGGAAGACGCCCAGCTCTTGAAGAGGACTTACGAGAAACTGAGATCCCTTTAACCGCTCTTTTTCCTTGAGAACAGGAAGGCCAGGAGGAAGATCACAAAGGCAAGGATTACTACGGTGGCTCCCGAAGGGACATCGATGAATATCGAGAAAGCTATCCCTCCCACCGAAGATATAAGCCCAAAAAGGAGAGACAGGGCTATCATCTTTTTGAAATCGTATGTGAGCTGATAGGCCGCAGCCGCGGGCATCACGAGGAGTCCGAAGACCAGGAGCGCCCCCACAGCTTTCAGCGATGCCACCACGGAGAGGGTCATGGAGAGCAAAAGTAGCAGGGAAAATAAGGAGACGTTTATCCCCGAAGCTTCGGCGAGCTCCTCGTTGAAGGACATGAAGAAAAGCTCCTTGTAAAAAGCCAGGTAGAAGAGCAGGAGCAGGAAAAGGAGAAAGCCGAGGGTGTAAAGGTCGCCTTTAGTGGTCGTGAGTATATTGCCGAAGAGATAACCCAGAGCCTCTGATCCATATTTCTTTGAAATTCCGAGGAAAAGGATCCCGAGGGCCATCGCAAGGGAAAAGAGAATGCCTATGGAGAGGTCATAGTCCATTCTCTTGCTTTTTCCCCCGTGCCAGATAAGGACCGAGGCCAGGACCGAAAAGATGAAGGCCCAGAGAATCGGGGGCGATGAGATCATGAGCCCGAAGGCAACCCCCGAGAAGGCTATGTGAGCAACTCCGGCTCCCAGAAAAGCCGATTTTCTGACAACGGCGAAACTGCCTGAAAGGGGGAGAAGGAGCCCGACGAGAAGGGATGCGAAGAGGGCGCGCTGGATTATTCCCAGTTTGAGTATCTCAGGCATGGTGGTAATCCCCGGTTATTATGTACTTTTTCCCCTCCCGGGATACGATCTCGATTTCTTTGCCGTAAATTTCCCTCAGTATCTTTTTGTCGAAGAGGATCTCACGATTTCCTGCGGCATGCCTGCCGAAGCCCAGGAGCACCGCGTTTGTGATCAAATGCAGGATAGGGTTCACGTTGTGGGTCACGAAGAGAACCGGCAGCCCCTTTTCCCTGTAGACCTTTTCGATGAGTTCTATCAGCTTTTCCTGGCTAACTATGTCCACTCCTGAGGTCGGTTCGTCGAGGATGAGAGCCCGTGGTTCGGCAAAAAGCGCCCGGGCCAGTAGAGCCTTTCTCTGCTGGCCCCCCGAGAGCTTGCCTATGGGATGATCGGCCAGCTCTTCCATCCCGAGCCACCTTAACAGTTCCAGGGCCCTTTCCCTTTCCTTCTTTCCGGGCATTTTGAATGCTCCCAGCTTGTTGTAGGATCCGGTCAATACCACATCCATCACCCTCGCCGGGAAATTGGGGTCGAACTTCTCCATCTGTGGAACGTATCCGATCATTTTTCTGTGTTTGCACACCCTCTGCACGGGACAGCCGAAGACCAGTATCCTGCCTTTGAGGGGCTTGATCAGCCCCAGAATGGCTTTGATCAAGGTGGTTTTCCCCGTTCCGTTGGGACCTACGATCGCCCAGAAGTCCTTTTCCTCCACGTCAAAACTGAGGCCTTCCACCACCGCCTTTCCGTTATACCCCAGGCTCACGTCCTTTACCTCTATTATCTTCATTTCAGCGCTTCCTCGATTTTCCTGAGGTTCGCCCTCATGCTTTCGATGTAATCTCCGGCGAAAAGAGGATCCACCTCAACGACCTTCGCTCCTATTTCGGAGGCCACCGTTTCGGGGAGCTTGCCGGGGAAGGGCTTTTCCTTCAGCACGGCCTTAACCCCCCTTTTCCTGCCCATCTCAACCACTTTCCTGATCTCCTGAAAAGTCGGTTCGAGGGCTGGATTTTTGGCTATTATGTCGACGACTTCCAGCCCGAAAGCCTCCGCGAATTCCTCCCAGGCGTCGTGGTAAACTATTACACCCCGGTTTCTTAGCTTCTCGATCCCCTCTTTTTCATTCATAACCATGGAATCGATCCTGCCGCTGTATTCGCAGGCCCTCCCGTAGAAATAATCCCATTTTTCTGGCTTTATTCTGGAGAGCTCGCGGGCTATAATGAAGAGAGAGCGCCTCCCCATCTGCGGATTCAGCCAGAAATGGGGATTTCGTACCTCTGCCCCCTCTTCCCTGAGGAGTTCCCCCAGCTCGGCGATCTTTCTGCCCTCTGTTTTGAATTTCGCCGCCCACGAATCGATGCCCCCTCCGGCAGCGAATATCAGCTTCGAGCTGCCGGCCTTGAGCAACTGCTTCGGCGACGGCTCGTAAGTGTGGGGATTAACTCCGGCCGGAAGGACGGTCACGTATTCGAATTCCTGGCCGCCCACAGCCCTGACGAGAGACGTGACGGGCGGAATGGTGCAGGCGATGAGTTGTCCCTTTCCCGCCATCAGCAGAAAGGTGAACAACAGATTGATCATTTTGTCCTCCCCTTTTGGTCTAATAAGCTTAAGCCGCTTCCCTTCTGATTTCAACAATCCTTCTCGGGAAAAATTACTTGACAAGTTAGACTGAACGGGGTGAAAATTTCAACACTATGAAAAAATTTATACTCGTTCTTTTAATAGCAGGAGGAGTTGAAGCCAGCCTTTACGACGCTGGCATGTGGCATCTCTTCTTCTATCCAGGGGCGAGAGCCACAGCTATGGCGGGAGCCTTCACTGCCTATGCGGGAGACGCCACTGCGTCCTTCTACAACCCGGCTTCTATTTCTTTTTTAGAGCGGAGGCAATTTACAGCCCAGAATTTGCGGACATCACTCTTTACGGAGCAGCTTTTCGGACGGCTCGGAGCTTATTATTTCGGAGTCAGTCCCGACAGCGTGCCCGGCAGGCCACCATGGCTCGGCTGGGAGGGAATGTACCATACCTTCCTCGGAGCGGTTTTTCCTTTCAGAAAGGGTTTCTCGCTCGCAGTCTGGGGGTCAGGTTTTTACAAAGGCACGATGGAATTCAAGGGAAAAGTCTGGCATCCGCACGACTATAACATCTCTCTGACCGTCTCCTACAGGCCTTTCTGGAGGAGAGAATTTCCCGCAGGCATGGACTTCGCCGTTGGAGCTACCTTCAAGTATCTCCATTCCTATGTTTGTCCCGACGATATACTCAAAGAATTCCTGGGAGTGGATACTCCGGGCGGTTCTGCCTGGTCGCCGGCCTTCGATCTGGGTTTCCTCATAAAGGGACCTGCAGATCTCGTGAGAGGCGGTTTGTCCCTTCACAACCTCTTTGGGCGCCTGAAATACCTGAAGGGTGAGGGAGACACGACCGTCTCCATTCCGAGGTATATTCGTTACGGCTTAGGAGCCAGGCCCCTGAAGCTCGTCGACATCAGACTTCCTGGAGGCGGCTTACTGACCGACTTCGTCGACATCACCGTCAATTACGATCGCATGAGGGATCTGCTGGAATCCCCCCACGACATCAGGGAATCGGCCGGACTCGAGCTCTCGCTGATGAGAACCTTTTACCTGCGGTGGGGAAGATACAGGGAAAACGGGAAGACAGGCTCGACCAGAGGAATGGGCCTGAGGATAGGCCCTCTGTCTTACGATATATCGGATCAGGCTCAGATTTACTACAACACCGAGCACAGTTATGTGGTCACCGTGTCGCTGGTCGATCCGGGAAAAGCGAGCTCAGCGCGCGGCTGGGAGAAATATCTCGTCAACGTCCTGATTCCAGGGACAGGAAACATTCTCGAAGGGGATTACCTGGTGGGATCCGCCCTCGCTATTGGAGGGTCTCTTTTCTATCAGGGGATAACGGAAGGAGAGAAGCTAAAACTCGTGAATTATGCTGGACTCGGGGTTACTTATCTCCTGTCGTACGGGATCCTGTTAAAGGTGATAAAAATTCCCCGATTCAGGAGGGATTAAGGGCAAAGGGGAGATAGCGCGGAGGCACCGATCGTTTTCCTTCGGGACGAAGGGAGGGAATCAGGGCTCCCCGGGGATCCTCGTCTTTCGGGGTCTGT
>DRBW01000182.1 GCA_011042705.1 Caldifarciminota bacterium | reverse complement strand
CCCTTCTGGTCTGCCGGTTCGAGAAACTTGATCAAGCGGTGATCATCGCCCTTCTGATATGACTCTGCAATCCTCACTTTTTCATTGCCATTCTTGTCAACGAGCACCATCTTCATGGTGACCTTTCTGTCCTTCGGTGCATTCATAACCTGGTCGACCCTGGAAAGTATTTCCACTGCACTCGCTGCATGTAGCCCCCCTGTCAGCGAGACTACAAATAGAAACAGAAGCGAGGCCGTGACACCAATAATTCTCCTGTTCCTTCTGCTATTTTTCATCGTACATCCCTCCTTTAGAATTTTTCTTCCCATTCCTAAAAAATTTACTCCAAATCAGAATAAGAGCAGGCAAAAAGGTAATTGCAAACAAGGCACTTGTGCCCATAGTGAAAGCTATCATCCACCCGAAGCGTCTTATCGGAACAAGTGCTGCAAAAATGAGAACGAGAAATCCCAGGCCAACAGTAAATGCATTAAGCAAAATGGCTCTGCCAGTTGTCTCGAGGGTTCTGTGAAGGGCAATGGCCTCTTTCTGCGATTTTCTGAGCTCGTTCTTGAACCTTGATACGAAATGGATCGAATAGTCAACCCCTATACCTATTGCAATCGAAGCTATCATCATTGTTGCGTTATCGAGAGGTATTCCTAATAACCCCATCAGGCCGAAATTGAGGGCCACAACCAGCAAAATTGGAGAGGTGGACAAAACTCCAGCAATCGGAGATCCAAGCTGAAGCGCAACGAGAACAGTTACTATGATAAAAGCGAGAATGAGCGACTGTATCTGGCTCTTCAGGAGATTTTTGTGGATTTTTGTATAGATGGGCAGTAGCCCCGAATGTTTGACATCCATCACTCTTATAGAGTCTTCTGGTGCTTCGAGAATCGATCCCGCCAGTTTCTCGGGAAGAGCGACTCTGCCCTCAAGGAGTTTCCAGATATCGCCTTTCAGCTCTTTTCTGAAATCACTGTTGTTTAACGTTTCCTCGGGTAAAAGGGACATCAGCTTTTTCTGAATTTTCTCAGCCTCAGCTTCTTTTGTCTCCTCATCCGCTATGCTCTGAACCGATTCAAGCGTGAAATCCAGTAGTTCTGGATCCTCTTCAAGCAAGTGGCGTGGAATATATCTCATCAGTATTCGACGGAGAGAACTCGTATCCACCTTAGCATTTTTCAGAGCAAGGCTGAGTTCCCGGCTCAGCGCCTCGATTTCTCTGTCAGGCAGAATTACATCGGATTCCTCCTCAAAATAGTTCACGAACCTCAGTCTCGCTTTCTCGAGCTGATCTCCATCTAAAGTGACCGGAGCTTCAAGGAATGAGATCAGGCTGTCTGCCAGACCCTCGAGCGACCAGTCAGGCTTTCCGCTATAATATCTGACATCCCATGTTATCTCCTCTCCTACTTTTGATGCAAGATAATGAGCGATTTCGCCTTTCTCATCCTTAGCTCTCCAGTTCTCCACGAGAATATACTTATTTGTGAAACCACCTCCATTGATGTAGTTTTCCACCTCCCTGTGGGCATTCAGTATCCTATCGGTAGCAATTTCAGAAAATCTTGCCTGGATCACCCCCTCACTGTAGTTAGAATTCACGAGCTGGGATAGGATATCCTCTCCCTCAAGCATAAAAAGGAGATTGGAAACACCCTCGGGAGTTTCGGGAACTGTTTTGCGGTCGTTCATAACGTCATTCATCTCAGCGATCAAATCTGCCAGGGATTGCGGATTGTGGACACCGGGGACGGTCCTCAGGAATTTCTCGAACCTCAGCATCTCATGCAAAACAACAGGATCTTTTAGATCACCCTTTATCAGCATCTGGATAGGAAGATCACCTCCAAAGTGCTCCCTCAAAAGCTCCGATGATTTCCTGATCATGCTGTTCTCGGGAAAATACTCGGCGAGATTGACCGATGTGGTTATGTTTTTAACCCCAAAAAGGGCAAAAAGAAGTATGACGATACCCAGGGAAAGAATGACTTTTTCATGCTGTATGACAAATGATTCAAGCTGTTTTAAGGCATTTCCGAAACTCCTTGCACCTGTCTGCAAGGCCTTATATCTGCTTCTCGGCGGTTTGAGCCACGAGAGAATCGCCGGTATAAGCGTCAGCGAGAGGAACACGGCTGCGGCGACACCAAAGGCAGTAAACATACCGAAATGCGTTATTGGCTTTAAGTAAGACCCGGTGAAGGAGAGAAACCCAGACAGTGTTGTCAATCCTGCAAGTACAATAGGGGCACCTACCTCACCGAACGCCCCTTTCACAGAATCAAAAGATGATTTCCCACTTTGTATCTCCTCTCTATACCTCGAGATGAAATGAATGCCGTAGGCGGTTCCTATGGCAATCAATAACACGGGCATTATGTTGGAAACAATCGATAGCGGCACATTTAACCAGCCCATAAGCCCGAGGCTCCAGACACTCGAGAGTATCACAACGAGAAGTGGCAAAAGAATCCCACGAACTGTGTGAAAACCGAGAAATAAAACGACGATAACCACAAGGGAAACAAAGGGGATCAATTTTTTCATATCATCGAGAACCATATCGTTGACTTCTTCCATCTGCATTGGAATGCCACCATAGTAGAGACGTACTTCACCCGGGTAGCGGCTCTTCGCATCCTCGGCGACTTCACGGATCTTGCGCGCTAAGTACGTTTTATCAGCCCCATTCTGAAGCATTATCGTGATCAGAGTGATCCTGCCATCAGCTGAAACAATTTTCCCCCGATAGAGGTCACGGGAAAGCGTATATTCCTTGAGTTTTCTCAGCTCCGATGTGTCCTCAGGAAGATCATCCTTATCTATAAGTTTTGTGACCTCCAGCCCTTCATCTGTTTTCCTTATGTCCAGTATGTTCGTCAGGCTCGTGACGCTCGATATTCCCTGTAGATTCGAGAAAGTCTCAGTAAGATCCCGAATGAGCCTCAGAGTCTGCGGAGAGAAAACATCGTCAGTTTCCACAGCCACCAGGGCAAGGGATGTTCCACCGTAGTTCTTACCGATGTAATCAAACAACCTGACAGCCGGATCATCCTGTTCGAGCCATTTCACGACATCCGATTCAACCTTGGCCCTTTCAAGGCCAAAAGCAAAAAAAACTGTCAGAATCCCTGTCAAAACACATAGCTGGAACCTGTATCTGAGAACCAGCTTGCCCATTTTTGACATTCTCATCCTGTTACTACCTCCGCTGAGAACTGTGTCCCATCCAAAGTGCTCGCGTTTTCAGCTGAATACAACCTTTTCTAAAAGATTTTGATAAGTCAATCATTTTCTTATACAATTCGACTAAATTGGTAATTTGGTCGAACAAATTTAAAAAAATTTTGTCCTTCGCCATCAGCGTAACTCTTTTTTTCCGATACCTCTGACTAAAATGTCCAAAAGATATTGAAGGGCATCGTCAAGTTTCAGCTCTTTTCCATCTAAATTGAGAGCCTTACCTGTCGCCAACGGATATTCGAGCCCTTTCATCACCTGCAAAATGAGGAATGCATAGAGTCTTGGATCCGGAATTTCAAACTCTCCCTTCTCCACTCCTTCCCTTAAGATCACCTCAAGCGTATTGAGCTCAAAGCTGTCGAAATCCTTCCTCTCTTTTTCGACAAAGGGAATGTGACTGTAGTATTTCTCGGTCAGCAACTTATAGTAAGGCACAAGCTCACGAAGAAAATGGAGACGTGTCCTTGCATAGTTCTCAAGTTTTTCCCGCGGAGTGCGCCCTCTCGCAACAGCCTCCTGCAGTTTTTTTCTGAGAGTATTGCCCTCTCTATGGATTATCTCTCTGAAGATATCCTCTTTTGACGCAAAATAATGGTAAATTGTTGCCTTTGCGATCCTCGCAGCTTTTGCAATATCCTCCATCGTTGTTTTGCGAAAGCCGAACTTTAAGAGAAGTTTCTTTGCTTCCTGTATAATTTCCTCTCTCCTTCCCATCGTTCTATTTATATAAACGAATTGACCAATTTTGTCAAGTTGGTCGACAATACAGATCTGCCTCTCGCCGGCGTTGGCCATAATCCAATCGTGTCGGATTCCTACAATCCTTGAAAATATGCTAAAATGGTGCAATAATCTAAACCTTCTCAAAAAGGAGAGTGACGATGCATAAAAAGCTTTTTATACCTGGTCCCACCGAAGTCAGAGAGGAGATCCTCCGAGCCCAGGCTAATCCCATGATCGGCCACAGAAGCTCCGACTTTTCCGCCCTCTACGAGAGGGTTATCGAAAAATTGAGGAAGCTCTTCGGGACCGACCGGAAAGCCTTCGTCTTCACCTCTTCGGCCACGGGTGTCATGGAAGGCGCAATCCGAAACACGGTCAACAGGAACCTCATCTCCTTCATAAACGGCGCCTTTTCGAAGAGATGGCACGACATAGCGCTGAAAAACGGCAAAGAAGTCGACGCCGTGGAGGTCGAGTGGGGACGTGCCATCAAGCCGGAGATGGTGGAAGATGCGCTCAAAAAGAAACATTACGAGGCAGTTCTCGTGACCCACAACGAGACATCGACCGGCGTTATGAACCCTCTGGGAGAGATAGCCGAGGTCCTCAATGACCATCCCGACACGCTTCTGCTCGTGGACGCCGTGAGCTCTCTGGGGGGCGCCCCCATCGATATCGACAGATGGGACATTGACGTCATCTTCGCGAGCGTCCAGAAATGCTTCGCCCTCCCTCCGGGGATCACCGTCACCTTCGTGAGCGACAGGGCCCTCGAGAAGGCGAAAAATGTTGAGAACCGCGGATATTACTTCGACTTCCTCACCATGCTGAAATATTACGAGGAAAGAAAACAGACGCCCGCAACCCCGGCGATCTCGCTGCTATACGCCCTCGACCTTCAGCTCGATAAAATGGCAGAAGAGGGCATGGAAAACAGGTTCAGGAGGCACAGGGAGATGGCGGAAATGGCCAGGGAATGGGGAAGGAAACACTTTGAACTCTTTGCCGAGCCGGGTTACGAGTCGCTCACGGTGACCACGATAAGGAACACCCGGGGCATCAGCGTGTCAAAGCTCAACGAGGAACTGGCGAAAAGGGGATTTGTCATATCGAACGGATACGGAAAGCTGAAAGAAAAGACATTCAGAATAGGCCATATGGGGGACCTCACGAAGGAGGACCTCTCGGAACTCCTCAAAAACATCGATGAAATTCTGGAGCTGGAGAGATGAAAGTACTAATAACCGATCCCATTGCAGAGGAAGGCATTGAAATATTGAGGCAGGGCGGCCTCGAGGTCGAGACCGCTTACGGCCTGAAAGATCACGAGCTCATCGAAAAGATAGGCGATTTCGACGCCCTCATAGTGCGTTCAGCCACGAAGGTCACGCGTGAAGTCATAGAGGCAGGAGAGAAGCTGAAGGTCATCGGCAGGGCCGGGGTCGGCCTCGACAACATCGACCTCGAGGCCGCCCGGGAGAGGGGAATTGAGGTCCTGAACACGCCGGGAGCAACGGCCGTATCGGTGGCGGAACTGACGATAGGCATGATGATAGCCTGCGCCAGGAACATCGTCAGGGGAACCCTGGGAATAAAGAGTTCGCTGTGGGAGAAAAAGGCCCTCAAGGGAGTCGAGCTCTCTGGAAAGCGCGCTGGAATAATAGGGCTGGGGAGGATCGGCAGGGAGGTCGCGAAGAGGCTCAGGTGCCTCGGAATGGAAGTCGTTTACTACGACCCTCTGGTCAGCGAGTCAGACCTCGCCACGCGCCTCGAGCTCGATGAACTGCTCAGGACCTCTGACTTCATCACCCTGCACCTCCCGCTCACGGAGCAGACCCACCACATGATCGGGGAACGGGAATTCGAAATGATGAAGGATGGCGTGATACTGGTGAACTGCGCCAGGGGCGGAATAGTGGACGAGGAGGCCCTTTATCACGCCCTGAAAAGCGGCAAGGTAAGGGCAGCGGGCCTCGACGTCTTCGAGGTGGAACCTCTTAATCGGAGCAAACTAATAGAGCTCAACAACGTGGTTCTCACTCCTCATATAGGCGCCCAGACCGTAGAGGGGCAGAAAAGAGCGGGAATAGAGATCGCAAGAAAAGTCCTGGAGTCATTGAAAGCCCGATGATAGAGATCTATCCCTTCAGGGGGATTCGCTATAACCCTGCGGAGGTGAAACCGGAAGAAGCCGTCGTCAGGCTCGAATTCATAAAGAGAGATTTCTACAATCACTGGAGGGGCATAGGCAGATACTCCGTTTTGAGGTTCTACAGGCCCGGTGAGAAAAAGGCCCGAGAGGAAATAGAGGGCTTCCTGAGAAGAAAAATTTTGCTCCGCGAGGAAAAACCCTCGATCTACGTTTATCATCAGATCTTCCCCCTCGGCGGCAAGCTCCTCGTGAGGAAATCCTTCATCGCGGTGATGCGCCTCGTGGATATCGGCGAGGGAAAGGTCCTGCCCCACGAGGAAACCTTCCCGGGAGGTAAAAGGTTCCACCTG
>DRBW01000139.1 GCA_011042705.1 Caldifarciminota bacterium | reverse complement strand
GACCCAGAACAGAACCATCACCCCGGGAACCAGCATGGACACCATAAAGATCTATGACGCGGATTACATAAAGGGCAAGTTTTTCTGGCTGGGAGAGACCGACTCCATCACCAACATAGAGGTCTTCCTCGATGACGGAAATCACTCCAACGACTCGATAATGAACGCAAAACCCGGCATTGCCTATTTCTACGAAATAGACGCAGCGGAGCCGGATACGACCTATCTCGATTCGGGAAGGTTTAACTGGCTCCAGAGGGGAATAGATTACACGCTTCATCCGGGCAACGTCCTGGAGATACTGAAAAACCCCCTCAGCGACCCCCAGATTCTGGGAGTCTACTATACGACCTACTCGGGCAAAACCGTCGGCGACGTGAGCGATACTACGAACCTCAAGCTGAAGCTCATCCGCCCCGGGCACCTTCCAATCTACATAAACCCGAATCCTCAGAATCACCAGGAATACGTTGAGAAGAGCCTTTGGCTTCTCGAGTTAAAAAACGTCTATAGCCTCGGAGGCACCGATCTCGTTTACAGCAAGCTCCAGATTCAGATTAAAAAAGAGGCCTCGGGTATAGATTCCACGGGCGAAAACGGCAAAACCTATCTGGAGATCCTCGGGCTCGATGTGAACGGCGATGGACGTGTTGAACAGACCAGGACCATAAACGGTCAGCTCGTCACTATTCTGGACCTCGTGAACGGCTACCTCTTTTTCCCTTCTCCCCTTCCCTTTCAGGATACCGCCCTGGCAGAACCCGATTCGGCCATATACTGGTACAGGACGCTTCAGCCCGACCAGGGAAGAAAGTATTACATGGATGTGGTGCTCGGCCAGAGATCGGACATCATCTCCCTGGGTGTGGTGAACATCATTGAGGGAAGTGAAGTCGTGAAATACAACGGCAGGGTACTCAAAAAGGGTGTTGATTACACCATAGACTACGAAGCGGGGATACTGACAATTTTAAACGACGAGGTCCTCAGCGACCCCAATGCCGATCTGAGCATCTCTTTTGACTACGCACCTTTCATATCGCAGAAACAGAAATCCCTGGTGGCAACTCGATTTGAATACGAATGGTCCGATGTTTTCAAAATCGGCTCGTCATGGCTCATGCGTAGCGAGGGGACGATAGAGGAAAGGCCCAGGCTCGGGGAGGAACCCACGAGAAATGTCCTCGGTGAGCTGGACATGAACCTGGATCTCAAACTCACGGCTCTCACGACATTTCTGAACAAGCTGCCCCTCATATCCACCGAGGAGCCCGGTTACCTTCGCGTACACGGCGAGATCGCCAAATCCTTTCCCAATCCCAACATCAAAAACGACGCCTATCTGGATGATATGGAGGGCGTGAAACTCGCCTCGGCCCTTCCCATCTCGCGTACTTCCTGGGTGAGGGGAAGCATACCCCTCGACACGACAGGAGCTCCCCTGGACACAGCAGGCCTGGGGAAAATAATCTGGGCTATACCCCCCGACATGGTCAAGGCCGGAGACATCTATCCCAATCTATCCGAGGAAGAGAAGGACAAAAACACCACGGTTCTCTTTATCGTAGTGGACACCGCCGGATCGGGCGAGAGGAAATGGGTCAGCCTGGAGACGATCCTCAGCAAGGTGGGCACCGACATGACGAACATGGACTATCTGGAGATATTCATCAAGGGAAGCGGTGCAAAACTCAACATCGATCTCGGTTACAACATTCCCGAAGCCAGGGTGTGGAGGGACAGGGCGGGCAGGGTCAGAGGAGTCGACCCCAGCGACCACATAACCAACGAGGACAGGAACGGAAACGGAACCCTCGAATATTCAGAGGACACTGGTCTTGACGGTGTTATGGGCGATGACGACAAATGGACCCCACCCGATTCCGGGGTCGTCCAGTACGACGATGGAAACGACGATTATCACTATGACCCCAAGAAGAAATGGGACTACAGCAAGATCAACGGAACGGAGAAAAACGGCGGCGAACCCGACAACATGGATCTGGACAACAACGGGTTCGTCGATCAGAGCAACGATTATTTCGAATTCACCATTGACCTCGACGACACAAGTTTCATAAGGCCCGATACCGTCACCGATGCAGGCTGGAAGTATTACAGAATACCTATAAAAGATTCCCGCTACTACAGGACATTCGGAAATCCTTCATGGGACCAGATACGCTATGCGCGCCTCTGGATCTCCGACTTCAGCGGGCCGGACACGATCATGATCGCCAAGATGGAGATCACCGGCAACCGCTGGAGGAACTTCGGGCTGTTCACTGTCGACAGTCTGAATCCTCCCGACACATTAACGGAGAGGTTCAGGGTCGGGCTTGCCAACAATAAGGAACATTCCTACTACAGTCCCCCGCCCCAGGTCAAACTGAAGAGAGACACGAGGGGTGTCTGGGAGAGAGAACAGTCGATGACCCTCACCTTCGAGAACATGGGCAAAAACCACGGGGGCGTAGCTCACAGGGTGCTTTATGAAAAGCAGGACATCCTGGAATACAGGGAACTCAAGCTATTCCTCAAGTCAAGATATCCCATGGACTTTTACCCCATTTTCTTCATAAGGATCGGCGCCGACACCAATAACTTCTACGAATACAGGTTCCGCCTCAAGGACAACGAGTGGACATCGGTGTCGGTATGCCTCGATTCCCTGACTCAATTCAAAAAGTCCATACTGGACACTGCCCAGAATCAATATGCTTACTACAGGAGGGGAAACCTTGCTTTCAAGGGTAGGCCCACCCTGACTGACATCAGGATGTACGAGGTGGGGATATTGAACGACAGCTCCGACACACCTCTCACAGGCGAGTTCTGGGTCGACGAGCTGCGTGTGTCGGGACCCCACAGGGAAAGCGGGATCGCCATGAACACTCGCGTTGATTTCAAGATCGCCGATATCATTGAAGGCAACCTGACTGTGACGAGGGAAGAAGACAACTTCCGCTCTCTCACATCGTCCACTCCGGGCAGGGAGACCAAACAGTCTTATTCGGCGTCGACCACCTTTCATCTGGAGAGCTTCCTCCCGAAAGAATGGGGTTTCTCACTGCCTCTCACCTATTCGAGGAGCAAAAACGAAAACCAGCCCAAATATGGGGTCGGAAGCGATGTCCTGCTGACCGACGAGCAGCGACAGGCAGAGAAGAGCGCCGGTTTTGCCCAGAGCTTCAGCTTTCGCTTTAGCAAGAGGGGGTCCAAGAACCGCCTGTTAAAGTGGTTCGTGGATCCCATCGCCCTCCAGCTTTCTGGCAACGAGAACGAAAGCAAGACGCCGACGAAAATGACAAATTCCATGAGAAGGACCCTGACCTTCTCTTATTCCTATAGCCCTGTGGTCGGGAAACCTCTTAAAATATTGGGGACGGAGATCTACTACTTCCCGTCAAATTACAGCTTTTCACTGGCCTACAACAAGGATTCTACTCATGTCTATGACCTTATGTCGGGGACGAAGACCGTGACCCCAAGGGAGATCGGGGAAATAAACGGCTCCATTTCCTATAGAATCCTGAGGAATTTAAATGCCTCTTACTCCATGGGACGCACCCACAATCTCCTGTGGGACAAATCCAGGTTCTTCGGTAAAGAGATGGGGAGATCGGAAGAATTGACCCTCAATTACAGCTTCAGCCTCTTTCGCATCTTATCTCCCAACCTGACATACAGGGCGCACTACGATGAGAACAGGCCGGAAGACCTGATCATGGACACCCTGGGGCTTCGCGATTTCAACCAGACCACAAATCTCGATGCCAGTTTCTCGCTTGAAATTCCGAGATTCTTAAGGTTCATAGGCTCCCTGAGAAACGAGGCGATGGACACCGTCCCCGGCGGCGGAGGCCCTTTCCATCCCATACTCAAACTCTTCGACAAACTGGCCAATTTCTTCCAGGCTCCCTCCTTCTCGTATACCTATAACAGGACAGCCGACTACAGGATGGCCACTGACAGGCCGGACTGGAAATATCGGCTCGGATTCACTGAAAAAATAGAACTCCCTTCATACGACAACACGAGAAGCACGAGAAGCCTCAGCAACACGTTCAACATCTCGGGCCGATTCAATCTATCCTTTGCCAGCCTGAATTATTCCTGGAACTATAACATCACCGACAACAAAAGCTATGGTGCGAAATACAGGGCAGTTAACCTCACCTGGCCCAATTTGACCCTGAACATAAATTCGCTCAAAGGGATCATTCCCAAAAGTGACAATTACCTGCAGAGCGCATCTTTTCAAGCCACTTTCAACAGATCGAGCCAGAAACAAAAAGACCTGGCTCAGGACCTCGTGACGCAGGACCGCTGGGACCAATCTCTCTCCCCCTCACTGAGATTAAACTTTAAAAACGGGCTGAGTGCCAACAGCTCCTTTTCCTGGAACAGAAGCGAACAGAAAAACTACGGCTTCCAGACCTCAACCCAGGAGAACGACAGAAAAGTCCTTTCTTTCGACGTAAGTTATTCCTTCAGGAACCCACAGGGCTTCAAGCTGCCCCTCTTCGGCAGGAAAGTATTGAGAATAAAGAGTGAGCTGAGCACCTCCCTGAGATTTAACATAGAGGATTCCAAAACGATACAGACCGGCACCCCCACCGCCAGCAACCGGAAGTTTTCTCTGGAACTCAACGGCTCTTATAACTTCTCGAGGAGCGTAACCGGAGGGTTGAATTTCAACTACGTCGTCGACAAAAACCGGCTTACGGGCAGGACCCGCAAGGAGATAGGTTTAACGGCAAACGCCAGTTTTAAATTCTGATGGACTGGCAGCAACTGAAGATCAACCTGCAACTATCCAGGGAAGAAACAGCGATCCTCATTTTTCTCGTTCTGTCCTTTACTCTTGGCAATATCCTCCTTTTCATCGAGAAGGGCAGAAGTAAAGTTAAAAAAATGGAGGAGACCGCTCGCCCGATAAAATCGATATTTCCCATCGACCTGAACTCCGCGAGATACGACGAGCTCATCCTTTTGCCGGGCATCGGGAAGAAAACGGCTAAAAGGATAATTGAGCTCAGGAGAAAAAAGGGAGGATTCCGACGCATTGAAGACCTTCTGGAAGTCCCCGGTATAGGCCCCAAAAAGCTCGAGGCCCTTCGCGACAAAGTTATGATCTCCCCCTGAGATGAGGAATTTCCTGGAAAAGCTAATAGGCCTCCTCTATCCGTTGTGGATAAAAACCCTCAGGATCAGGATAAACGGGAACGACCCCGCCGCTCCCTGTGCCTATGTTTTCTGGCACAGCAAGGTGTTTCCCCTCCCCTATTCCTGGAGAAACAGAGGAATCTGCGCTCTGGTCTCCGCCCACAGGGACGGAGAAATGGCAGCCGGCCTTCTCCTCAGATACGGCTACATGCTGGCTCGCGGATCCTCCACGCGGGGGGGAATAAGAGGAGGGAAAAAACTTCTGGACGCCCTGAAAAAGGGCGCCAGCATAGCCATTACCCCTGACGGTCCTAAAGGGCCCCGATGGCATTTCAAAGAGGAGACCTTTAAACTTTTGAAAATGGCTGGCGTGCCGGCCGTTTTGATCGGCGTAGGTTACTCGAGACACCGCAAACTGGGCAGCTGGGACAGGTTCGAAGTGCCGGTTCCTTTCTCGCGCTGCGTCATAGAACTCAAAGAAGTGGACCCGCGGGAAAAATCGAGGGAGGAGATGGAGGAGTTGCTCCTGAAAATAAACAGAGAAGCCGAAAGGAAGGCGAGCGGTGAAGGTTGATTTCAGCAGGGTGGTCGGTCAGAAAAGGGCAAAAAACTTCCTCAGTGCGGCAATAAATAGCGGGGATATCGCTTCCGCCTACCTTTTCGAAGGTCCAGAAGGAATAGGCAAGGCTACACTCGCGCTGGAGTTCGCAAAAGCCCTCAATTGCGAGAACCCGGAGGTCAGGCCCTGCAATCGATGTCGCACTTGCAGGATGATTTTGAGCTTTTCTCATCCCGATCTCATCGTCCTCCTGCCGGGCAATCCCGAAGATTGGATTGAGGAAATGGGCGAGAAAGGCAGGATAAGGCCGCCTTCTTACGATCCTGCCAGGGAAATCTCTATTAATCAGATCAGGGAGCTGAAAAAGGAGCTCTCGAAAGCCCCCTATGAGGCAAGGTACAGGGTTGTCCTCATTCTCAATGCCGAGAACCTCAGCCTGGAAGCTCAAAACGCCTTCCTTAAAACACTGGAGGAACCACCGCCGAGAACCACCTTTCTCCTGATCTCCTCGCAGCCCGAAAAAGTACTTCCTACAATCATATCCAGGGCAAGGAGGGTAAAATTCACGCCCCTCGACGAAGGAGAGTTCATGTCTCTCGACTTAGGGTTGAACGAAAAGAAACTCCTCTTCAGGTTGAGCGGAGGTTCCCCCGGAAAGGCACTCAAACTGGTCGAACTGGGTTTCCTGGACCTCAGGAAATACCTTCTGGAACTCCTTCGGACCCGAAAGCCCGAAGTGGTGGGAGACAGAATTCTCCCTGCTGTCCAGGGGACCGGATCAAAGGGGGATCTGGAGGCCTTTTTCAACGTTTATCAGGG
>DRBW01000016.1 GCA_011042705.1 Caldifarciminota bacterium | reverse complement strand
TTTATCTTTTGGCTCAGGTCAGGGGATAGTTTCCCGGGGAGGGCAGACATGCAGGTAAAGAGAATAATAACCCCCCACATTTTAACCTCCTTGCTTGTTTACAGTTACATTATGCTTTTCCGGACTTCGTCTGTCAAGGGAAGTAATTAGACCGGGAACTTTTTATGTGATGGGGGTTAGTATATATGGAATGAGCTGAAGAAATCGAGCGTATTATGAGCTTTGCGGAGGTTGACGTAATTGAGCTCTTTAGCGATGATTTTTCTCTGAAGAGGTCGGGTGCAACTTGAATGGGGGCTCCCGGCATGGTTTACAGGAACGGGACAAATCTGCTTTTTAGACTTTAAAAACGGCTGAATATGGCCTAAAATAGGCTAAACCCAAGAGGAGGGATAGAAAATGAAAAAGACTCTGGCGTTATTGACAATTCTTTCTCCCCTGCTTTTTGCCGACGGGATAATAATACCTCCTCATCCGCCGGTAGGCCCGTCTCCCAGGCCCATTTACCTGAACGTGAAATACCACCACGTCTTCATAAAGATCAGGGAGAACGTGGCACAGGTCTCGGTGGATCAGGTCTTTACAAATCCATATACCTACGAACTCGAGGGAGAATACCTTTTCCCTGTTCCCCGCGATGCCTCTATCTCAGAATTTTCGATTTTTGTCGGCGATAAGGAGATAAAGGGCGAGGTCCTGGGGAAGGAGGAGGCACGCCAGGTCTACAACGAGCTCGTGAGAAAAAGGAGAGATCCGGCCCTTCTCGAATATTACGATCAGGACCTGATAAGGGCGAAGATTTTCCCCATTCAGCCTCAGGGCGACGTGAGGGTCAGGCTGCAATACGAATGTGTCCTTGAGAGAGAAGGTGGACTTTACGCTTTCACCTATCCTCTGAAGCCCGAGGCGCTGACCAGGGATCCCATGAAGGAGCTGTCGCTTGAGGTGCTCATCGAGGCCAGAAATCCGATAAAGACCGTCTATTCGCCCACTCATGATCTCGAGATCAACGTGAGCGGAAAAACTGCTCACCTCAGCTACGAGGCGCAGAACATCAGGCCCAGGGAGGATTTCAGGCTCTTTTATTCCGAATCGGGCGAGGAGCTCGGCATGGACCTGCTCACATACAGGAAGGGCAAAGAGGGCTATTTTCTGGTTACCATCACGCCAGGTGCCAAGCCCGAGGGGATAGAGCCCCTTCCTAAAGATATCGTTTTTCTGCTCGATGTCTCCGGCAGCATGCTCGGGCAGAAGATAGAACAGGCGAGGAAGGCCCTCAGATACTTCGTCAGATCCCTCTCGCCCGCCGACAGGTTTGACATTCTCGTTTTTTCGTCCGATGTGAGGAAATTCAGTCCGGAGCTGATCCATGCCGATTCGGTACACCGGGCGAGGGCCCTGTCTTTCATCGATTCGCTCAAAGCCAGAGGCGGAACGAATATCGATGATGCACTGAGGGAGGCATTGACACTGAGAGAGGGTGGTGACAGGCCTTTCTACGTGGTTTTTCTCACCGACGGTCGCCCTACGGTGGGGACGACGATGCCCGGCAGGATCGTCGAGGATGTGAAGGAGAATCTCGGAAACGCGAGGCTATTTGTTTTCGGGATCGGCTACGACGTAAACACCCTTCTTCTCGATGCCCTTGCGGCCATGAGCAGATCCGAGCCGGAGTATGTCGAGCCCGACGAAGACCTGGAGGTTGTCCTTACGAATTTTTACGATAAGATCCAGTTTCCTGCCCTCACGGATCTCGTGCTGGATTTCGACGGGCTCGATGTGGAGAAAGTCTATCCCGTGAACCTGCCCGATCTCTTTTACGGCTCGCAGGTCCTGGTTTCCGGAATTTACAGAAAGCCGGGAAAGTTCACCCTCGTCCTGCGCGGAAAGGAGAGGGGGCGCGAGAGGGTAATAGAGAGGGAATTTGAGTTTCCCGATGAAGCCACAGATCTGGATTTCCTGCCGAGGGTGTGGGCGCGGCGCTGGGTCGGATATCTCCTTTCGGAGATAAGGTTGAAGGGTGAGACCAAAGAGCTCGTCGATGAGGTGACTGAGCTCGGGAAGAAGTACGGCATAATAACCCCCTACACGTCTTTTCTCGTGAAAGAGGCGCCGGGTGAGGTCAGCGAATACATGAAGAGAAACGTGCTGGGGGCCGAAACGGGAAAGCGGGCCTTCA
This sequence comes from Caldifarciminota bacterium, assembly GCA_011042705.1. Lineage (GTDB taxonomy): Bacteria > Hydrothermota > Hydrothermia > B15-G9 > DRBW01 > DRBW01. The sequence goes on along the minus strand of DRBW01000016.1, from coordinate 4,398 downwards.
AGCTCGCCAGGACTCTCTCGGAGATAAGGGCCTCGGCTTCTGTCTCGGGAGAGCTGGAGGAAAAACTGGACCTCAAACGTGTCCTCGATAAGGTTTTCGTGTTCAGGGACAGTTTTTACGTTGACACTGACTACAGAGAGGGCATGAAATTAGAGGAGATCGAAACGGGGAGCCAGGATTACTTCCGGTTTATCGAGGAGCATCCGGAGTGGGCTCCCTACCTGTCTGTCGGGGACAAGGTGATCGTGGTCCTCGGCGGCAGGGCTTACAGGTTCACCTCAAAATAAAGAAGAGGAGGGTGTTAAGGAAAAGGGCATAGCCGATGATTATCGGGCCTGCTATGAGCAGGGATGTGAAGGACGCCCCGGTGTCCTCTTCCTCGAGCTCCTGAATCTCGTCCTGAGGAACTTCTATCGAAGACATAAGTCCGAACATTATGCGGGAGAGTTTCCATGATTTCCTCAACATGAAGGCGAAGAGGATCAGGTTGACGAGAATCGTGTAGAAGGCAATTGCCCCTTTCCCGATAAACAGAAAATAATCGAAAAAGCCGTGGAAGATCACTGCCAGGGTTAACCCCAGTGGAATGAGATAGCCCCTTCTTTTGAGTTCGAACTTGTATATGCCCGTGTAATATCCGGCGAAAGAGCTGAAGAGCAGATGGCCCGGGATCGAGCGGGCGAGGGTGATGGAAAGGAGGGAGCTCGCATAGCCCGGCCTGGCAAAATAGGGATGGGTATACTTCAGCGCGTAGCCTATGTTCTCCATATAGGCGAATCCGAGGGCCACCATGGAGATGTAGATGATCCCGTCGAGGGGTTCGTTGAAAACCCGCGACTTGAAAAACAGAATGTAGAAGGTCAGGAATTTCAGGATCTCCTCGACGAAGGCCGCCCTGAAGAAGGCCTTGAAGAAGGTTTCACCCACGAAAGGGGGCGTGACGAAGTAAATGTAATTCTTGGCAATTATGAGGAGAAAAGCCGCCGTCATTCCGGCCATGAAACCAAAAAGTAAACTCGTTATGGGTTCTTTTTCATATCGGTCGAGAAAGTAGACGATGAGCCCGAAAATGAGGGCGATGAGGAACATAACGAGGGCGGCATCTATCAGCATCAGTCAGCCTTGTAGAGCGCTTCGAGGAGTTTTTCCTCAAAGGATTTTGCTATCACGCTCCCCGAGGTGTAGTTATTGATGATGATCGAGAATGCGAGCAGGTCTCCAGCTTCCGTATACATGTATCCAGAGAGGGCTGAGACCCCTGTCATGGTGCCTGTTTTCGCCCGCAGGTTATCCTCGAGCGGTGTGTCCAGAAACCTCATCGCCAGGGTCCCGTCCCTCCCCGCCACGGGAAGCGCGGAGAGGAATTCGGGCATTATGGAGAAATTTTCATAGACCGAGGCGAGTATCTGAACTATGAAGCGGGGAGTCAACAGGTTGTAGCGTGAAAGGCCCGACCCGTCGGCTATGCGGACCCCAGATGTGTCGAGGCCTCTCTCATAAATGAACTGCCTGAGTACCGACAGTCCTTTGCTCCAGGTCCCCGGCGGCCCCCGGAACTCGGCGCCGAGATATTTCAGGATCATCTCGGAGTAAAAATTCAGGCTGTACTTTTCCATGTCATAGAGGAGCTCGAAAAGGGGAGGGGAGAGCCATGTATAGATGAGCGATGCATCGGGCGGCGGATCGCCTTTCAGGACTTTTCCCTCGACCTCCACACCGAAGCGTTCCAGGGCACCTTTCAGCACGTGGCCGGCGAAGAGGGCCGGCTCCTCAATGCTGACGTATTTAACGTGGGGCTCGAAATCCAGAGCGTCTTCGGGAATCCTGAGGGTTATGTGGTTTACCGTATCGAAGTTCCTCTCCACTTCGACCTTATCGAGGGACTCCGCCGGGACCACCTCGACCGCGGCCCGCACGAAATCGGTCGCGGGCACCACCTCAGCGACGGGTCCCGTTTCCGTATTCCGTACCCACACCTCTACCACGTTTCTGTTCAGGGACAATGCGGACACCGGTGCGGCATAGGGATGGGGCCCCTCATCCCACATCCAGCCCGGCCCGTACCTTATCGTGTCGTAGAATGATTCCGACACGCGGATGTCCATTATCCGGTTTATCCCGAAGGCCTTTATCCTCTCGGCTATCATGTAAAGGTCGGAGGCGAGAAGCGAAGGGTCCCCAAACCCCACCATGTAGAGGTTCAGCGAATCGTCCAGGAGGAACTCCGTTTTGAAGTTCTTCGCCGGGCCTAAGAGATCGAGAGCGGCGTAGAGCACGAGGAGCTTCAGGTTGGACGCGGGAAGGAGAAGTTTATCCGCATTATAGGACGCAATTTCGCGCCCGCTCCTCATCGATACGGCATAAATGCCCACGGTGGCCCCTTCAGGTGCCTCCTGCAAGACTTTCAAAGGGATCGCTTTCTCCGGTTTTCTCCGCCCTATGGTGCTCAGGGTGGCGCAGGAGGAGAGAAAAAGGGAGAGGATGAGAAGAGCAGCTGCCGAAGGTCTCATGAAAAAATTATATCGCCGGAATTAACCTCAGACAATACAGCCGGGCCTGCGATCTCTTTCGGTCACTTGAATTAGGATTTATGGGAAGACATAATTCAAATAGCAGTGAGGTGATTATGAGGAAGTTTTTGTTGTTCCTTCTGACAGGGATTGTCCTCCTCCATGCCGAAGAGGCCGATGAGGAGGGGCTCAGGATACTGAATGCGGTTCCCCGTGGGAGCATCGAGTCGCTTTCGCAGGCGAACATGATACTGGTAGTTTTCAGCGAGCCGATGGTGCCGTTGAGTGCCATAACGGGGGAGGTAAGTTTTCCTCTTGAGATAGAGCCGCCGATAGAGGGAAAGTTGAGGTGGTTGGGGACGATGATGCTGGCCTTTGAGCCTGCTGATTCATTGCCGTATGCGACGGAGTTCAGGGTGAGGGTGCCTGCGGGTGTGAGGTCGGTGAGGGGGCACGAGTTGAGGGAGGATTATGTGTGGACTTTCAGCACTCCCGCGCCGAAACTGATCTTCTCGATACCCTGCGATCAGGAGAGCCTCGTGGACATAAAACGGCCGATCTTCCTGTTTTTCAACCAGCCCATGGATTCGACGAGGGCAGACAGGTATATCAAGCTGCTGGAATCGGGCAGGAGGCCGGTTAAGTACACGCTTCGCTACCTGTCGCCCGATCCCAGGGGAGAGGACTGGGAATGGATACGGGATTTTTCGAGAGGATATATGTATTGGTGGGATCTGTCCAGGAGGCACCTTCCGAGATTTATCAATGATTACAGGAAATTTACGAGGGAGGAAATACAGGAGAACCTGAGAAAGCGCGTCTTCGTGCTTTATCCGGAGAAACCTTTAGAAAAGAGCACTTCCTATGAAGTAAAAATCGAAAAGGGCATCAGGGGAGTAGAGGGGAATTTGCCCGGAGTGAGCACGTTTTTTTATTTCAGAACCTATAACAGATTCGAATTTCGGGGTATTGAGCAGGTTGAGACCCGCGACCAGTCGGGAAAACTTATAAGTGAGGGCGAGAGACAGAGTCCCGACAGGCCTATAAGGTTTGTTTTCTCCAATCCCGTCAACTCAGCCCTGCTGGCCCTGAGTCTGACCTTCGATCCCCCCGTTGAAATCCCCGATTATTACAGAACCGCCGACAGAAACAGGGGCTCGACGCGTCCGTCCCTCGATCTAAAGCTTCTGCCCGACACCCTTTACAGGGTGACGATCCCCGAGACCCTCGTCGATGTCTACGGCAACAGGCTGGGGAAAAGGGTGATCTTTAGCTTCAGAACGGGAGATTTCAATCCGGACCTTCTTTTCAAGATCGGGCACGGCATCGTGGAGTCCTACGAGCCCCATAGGTATCCCGTCGAGCTTATCAACTTCGATTCTTTCAGGCTGCAGATGGCGCGCATCTATCCCGATGAGGTGATACCCCTTTTTCTCAGTGCCGAGGAGGCCTTTGACTGGATCGGGAGCTTCTTCCGTAATGACTTCAGCCCGCCCGGAGTCACCTTTCTGGTTGATACGGTTATTTCTCCCTCCCTACCCCGGAACAGAAGATACAGATACCCACTAAATCTCGACCTCGCGCTTCAGGGCGACTCGGCGGGCATCGTGCTCCTGCAATTGCCCTACAGGGACGGGCAGTGGAATGAACGATATCGCAAAGCCCTTCTTCAGGTTACAGGATTGGGCGCCTCTCTGAAGTATTCCCCTGCCGATATGGTTGTTTATGTCAACGACTTAAGGACGGGCAGGCCTCTCTCGGGCGCCCTTGTGGAGGTCAGGGATAAGTCCAACAGAACGTTGTGGAGCGGGGAAAGCGACGGAGAGGGTCTCGTTCGCGCACCGGGCTGGGCGAAGCTGGGTATAAACAGGCCCAACAGCTGGCGTCC
>DRBW01000018.1 GCA_011042705.1 Caldifarciminota bacterium | reverse complement strand
GCACATGGCTTCGAGAAGGGCGCTGGACATAGAGGGCCTCGGCGAAAAGCTCAGCCAGCTCCTGGTAGACAGAGGACTGGTAAAGGACCCCGCTGACCTCTTTTACCTGAAGAAAGAGGACCTGCTCTCCCTTCCCGGTTTCGCCGATAAATCTGCGCAGAACCTGATAGACCAAATAGAAAAAGCGAAGGAAACGACGCTCTCAAGGTTTCTATATGCCCTCGGAATACCGGGGGTCGGCGAACACACGGCAAAAATCCTTGCCAGGGAATTCGGGAGCCTCGAGGAGTTGATGAAGGCCGACAGCCTCAGGCTCCTTCAGATCGAAGGCATCGGACCCGAAACAGCCCAGAGCATCGTGAAGTTTTTCAGCGAGAAGAGAAACAGAGAGGTCATAGAGAAGATGCTGAAAAGCGGCTTCGGGATAAAGAGCGAGGCCAGGAAGATAAAGGAATCTCCTCTCATGGGAAAAACCGTCGTGTTCACCGGCGCCCTGAAGACGATGACGAGGGACGAAGCGAAGGCACTGGTGGAGGAACTGGGCGGCAAGGCCTCGAACTCCGTATCGAGGAAGACGGACTTCGTTGTTGTAGGAGAAAACCCCGGCAGCAAGTATCAGAAGGCCCTGGCTCTCGGCGTAAAGATCCTCACCGAGGAAGAATTTCTCAAACTCGTGGGGAAAGCCTGAACTCAAAACAGAAGGGAATAGGACAGGTGGATCAACCCTTCGGAGAAATCTCGTTCGCGCGAGAGGGCATAGGACAGCTTCAAAAAACCGGATCTCGCCGGCAAAAGGGCTGAGATCCCGTATCCCACAGGAAACTGGGCTTTTTCCGCCTTCACCATTCCACCCTCAACGAAGGCCGAGAGGCAGGATTTTGCCGTCAGGTTATATCCCATCTCCAGCCCCGCGACGGCTACCTGACTCGCGAGGAACCTGCCTTCCCTGTATCCCCTCAGGGAACCGCTCCCGCCGTATGTTATGAGGTCGAAATTTTTCTCACCCCCCTTTTTCCTGACGAACCTGAGATCAACCCGAAATGACAGGTTCAAGCGCCCTGATCCGGGGAAGCGCCATCCGGCAAAAAGGAAACCAGATTGCTTCGTCCCGGAAACCTGTACCTCCGACTTCAGGCTGATGCCCCTCCTGGGCAAATAGGCCCCTGAAAATCTCTCTGCCTTAAATCCGAGGAGGCTCAGAAAATTCGACTCCCTTTCATTGCCGCCCATATCGACGTTGTCCTCGTATTTCTCGCCGATGTAAAATTCAATCTTTCGCTTTAAACCGACCCTGGCGCAAACCGAGCGTTTTATGAAAAGGGATTCCGCGAAATGGTAGAAAATTTTCCCCTCGGTATAAAAGTCTGTGCCGAAAATCCAGGGCTCCCTGTAGCTCAATTCGAACTTCTGTTCCCCGAGGGAGACCCTCCTGTAGCTGAGAGCCAAAGACCTGCCCGTCCCCATTAAATTGGGTGCACCGACTTCCAGATAGCCCCCGAGGTTTTTTCTTCTCTGGTCGTAGAGGAGGGCGCCGTCGGCACTGTTGACTCTCTTCTCCTCCAGCGCTATGACGAGATCCGACCTCCCCCCGGAGGTATCCACTGAAAAACCGAGGACCTCGACATAGCCCGAGGAATTGGCCTCAGCAATCTCCTCTCTCAGTCTGGCGAGGCTGAAGAGCTTCCCCTCGTCGCGGAAAAACCTCAGGAGAACATCCCTCTTCGTTTTCTCTGAGCCGACGAACCGAAGGCCTGATATCACCACGGGTTTCCCCTCCTCCACCCTCAGGACGAGGGTCATTCCTTCCCTTGACTTCCTCAGGTATTCCGGGCGAACACTGACAAAGGGGAAACCCCTATTGCCGTAGAAATCCAGGATCTCGGCTGCCAGTTTTTCTATCAGGGAAGAATCGACTTCGGAGCCGAAATAGGGCTCAAGAAGGCCCTCTATCTGAGACTCTGGAAAACTCGTAATGCCACGGATTTCAACCTTCTCGAGGGGGTGGGACAAAAGGGAAAGAAAAAGCAGGCACTCCGGGAACAACCTTTACTCCATGAAGAGAAAGGGTTTCCACCTCTCGTCGGGGATCTTCTGTCCGTTGAACATGAAAATGAAGTAGTTGGGCCGCCTCGGCTTCCTGAGGAGCTTCATCCCCGCCTCTTCCGGCGTCCTATCCCCTTTCTTATTGTTACAGGCGAGACAGGCACAGACGAGGTTCTCCCAGCTGTCCTCGCCCCCGAGCCTCTTGGGTATAACGTGATCCACCGTCATAGGACCTTCCCGGGTCCCACAGTACTGACAGGTGTAATTATCGCGCCTGAGTATATTCTTTTTGGTAAGAGGGATCTCTCTCCTCTTCACCCTTATATACCTGAACAGCTTCACGACGCTGGGCCTCTCTATGGCCAGTTTTTCCGAGCGGAATTTTTCGCCGTTGTAAGTGATCACCGTCTCGGCTTTGCCGAGATAGAGAAGGGTGATAGCCCTCCTAACGGTACATATGTTAAGAGGCTCATAATTCTGATTGAGGACAAGAACTTTTCCTTTAAGTGACATCTCTGCCGATCACTCGATCCCCTGTGATTTTCTCCAGGCTTTCTGCCTGACTTTCTTCGCCCTTGCTATCTGTTTCCTGGCGTACTCAACCCACTTGGGCGAATTCAGGGATAGAGCCTTCTGATACTCAGCTATGGCCTTATCGTAATTCTCCACCGCCTCCGCATACTTCTGCCTCGCCTCTTTTTCGAGACCCCTTTTCCTCAGGTCGTCACCCTCCTTGCGAGCGATCCTGGCCGAGGTCATGTAAGTATCGCCGAGAAGGTCGTAGGCGGCCGCCTTCAGGTCGTCGTTGGGGAAATCTAGCTTCAGCGCCTCCCTCAACACAGCCCTGGCAGCCGCGTAATCTTTGAGTTTATCGACGAGCAGGTTCGCCTTCTTCAAATATGGAATCGGAGTATAGCCCTTAGCCAGTTCTATCGCCCTGTCATAATCCTTGAGGGCTAACTTGTACTTGCCGAGCTTCTCGTATATATCGGCCCTCTTCAGGTAATGGGTGTAATTGGTGGAATCCTTCCCTATGAGGTAGTTTACGTCTTCCAGCGCGGTCTCAAGGTTCTCCCTTTCGCCCGACTTGAGACAGGCATCGAGGAGAGCCTTCCTCAGATCTTCGTCGTCCTTAAAAACGGGCAGGACTTCCTTGAGATATTTAACTGCTTCATCGTACCTGCCCTGTGAATTCAGAAAGAGACCGTAGGCCCTTTTGATCCCCGGATTATCGGGATCTCTTGCCAGGGCCTGTAAATAAACGGAATCAGCCTCAGCAGCCCTGCCCGCCTTATCGAGAAGCGAGGCCAAACCGAACCTCGCGTCGTTGTTCTCGGGATCCACTTCCAGTGCCTTCCTGTAATACTCCACACCTTTGTCCACATCTTTTTTCAATATGCCGTAGAGAAAACCGAGGCCCTGCCAGCCCCTGGAATCGTGGGGGTCAATCTGAGCGACTTTCCTGTAAGCCACTTCCGCCGAATCCATGTTGCCGAGAGCAAGATAAGCCCTTGCCATGTCGAGGTATGCCTCAACAAAGGTCGAATCGTACTCGAGGGCCCTTTTGAAATTCCTGACGGCATCCTCATACCTCTTCTTGATGAAGTAGTCCTTTCCTATCGAGTACCACACCTTGGCGGAATCCCTTATCGCGGTCGTGGTCTCAGGCGCGGAGTTCTCCTGAGCGCCGAGCATGCCAAAGCCAGCAGTTATGGCACCAATCAATATCAATGCCTTCATGTTTTTTCCCATTATTTCATCCTCCAGAGCTTGATATTTCGTATTAGTTTAACCGCTCAGAGCCCGTATGTCAACGCAGATAGGCAGTTCAAAGCGGGGGCAGGGGAAACTCAGCCCCGCGACGTGACCCGCAGAAACTCGATGGTCTCTCCATCCCTCACATACTCGTCGTCGGGAATCAGCCTGCCGTCCTTGAGGGCCAGAAATTCCTCTGGATTAAGATCGAGCCTCGACATTATCTGGTACACCTGTCCCCCCTTTTCCAGTTCGATCTCTTTGCCTTCTATGATGACCTTTACCATCCCGTTATCACCGAAAGCCCTTTCTTCGTTCCCACCCACAGGGTATCTCCGTCGGCCAGAACGCTGAGCACTTCTTCATCGGGAAGTCCGTCGTAGCTCGTGAGAACCCTCCAGTGGAAATCGGATATTTTCATCATCTCGAGCCCTGACCGGGAGGTGAGGAAGAAGTAACCTCCCGAGGCGGAGCACCGGATCCTGTCAGAACCCTTTGGGCTTATGGGCGGGGTCGAGTAGCCGAAGGTATCCCTGCCTGCGTCATAGACCACGAGCCCCGCCTCCGTCACGAAGAAAAGCCTGTTGCCGTAAGAAGTTCCACAGAAAGTCCTGAAATCCAGCCAGCCCCTCGGATCCTCCAGAGGTGTAACCGACGACGGCTTTTTCTCGGCCGCCCTGTAAACCCCCTTCTCGGTAAGATAATAGAAAAGTCCGGAATGAAATAGAACCTGATTGACCGCTGTCCCGAGGATTACCCGTGAATAAGGACCCGCCGGCGGCACGATGTAGAAAAGTCCTTCGTCGCAGGAGATCCAGAGCCTGTCCATGATCTCGTCCAGGGACCTGACGTAGACGGAGGGAAGCGATGCCGAAAATGCCCAGAAGGTGTCGTCCTTCTTTCTGAACCTCAGCAGGCCTCGATTCGTGCCGAACCATATGAAGGAGGAATCGCCGACTATATCCGTTATCAGGGGGTCGAAAGAGATCATCATCCCCTCGCGAGAATAGGGTATCCACTGATCCTTTCTCTTCCGCGTGATCCCGCGGCTACCTCCAAACCAGACGTCGGGACCATCTCTGTATATAGCCCATACATCGCCCGTTATAAGGCCAAAATGCAGGGAATCCCTGACCTGCCAGGTGTTGATCGAATAGAGGTAGAGGCCGAGGCCTTCGGTTCCGACCCACAGCCTGTCCATATCCCTGTAAAACACCTTCATATCCACGGTCCCCATGGTTCTGCTGTCGATAAAATGGGGCATCAGGGGAGCAATAATCGGATCGTCCGCGGAGATCGACCCCCGCTTCCCGCACCAGACTACGTTATCACCCGCGCCTCCGCTTCCTTCCCTGACGCCGATCTTGCTATACCTGTAGATCGTCCCGCCGATTTCGAGGTAAAGGTGATCCCTGTCAACTCCCAGGGAAGTCGGCATGCCGGGAAGGTCAGCGAGCCAGCTGGAATTTCTGAAGTTGGGCGCCCACCTCCTGAGGCTCATCCCCTCCACGAAAAAGATATCAGGAGACAGGGGATCGGGAACCGCGAGAACCACAGGCCTCTCGGTCACGAGTGTTGCCCTCACGCGACGGGAAGACGGCGAATAGAGCACAACTCCGCCGTCGGTGCCGACGCAGAGCCTGTCGCCGTGCCTGACTATGGAGTTGACATAATTGAAGGTGGAAACGTTGAAGACCTTGAACGCGAAAAGCTCGCCGACCAGGAGAAGGGCCGCCAGTATGGTTTTAATCCTCTTCATCGTAGCTGGTCAGGTAGTTTATGGCCTCGGGAATGTAATCGAGAAGGTCTCCAGCCATAAGGGAATATTCGGAGAGATCGGCCGCAGCGAGGTCCCCGGCCAGCCCGTGAAGATAAACTCCCGCTATGGCCGATTCAACAGGAGGAACCCCCTGGGCGAGGAGAGAGACTATCATGCCCGTGAGCACGTCCCCCGTGCCGCCCGAGGCGAGCCCCGGATTGCCGGTGGTATTTATCCATAGAAATCCTCCCGGCGTTCCGATGACCGTCGGGGCGCCCTTCAGGACGAGTATCACCCCGTGCTTCACGGCAAACTCAACTGCTATTTCCATCCTGTTCCTGTCCACCTCATCGGGGCTGAGATCGAGGAGGTGCCCGAGCTCACCCGGATGGGGGGTGAGGATCGCCGGAATCTCCCTGTTCCTGAGAAGGTCCAGCCTCCCCTTCAGAGCCCAGACGCCATCGGCGTCGATCACAAGGGGCCCCCGATATTTTTCCAGCAGCCGGGATACGGCCTTGACGGCGCTTTCCTTTCTGGAAAGGCCTGGGCCGATCGCTATGCCGTCGTACTTGCCCCCGAGAAGCCCATCGATGGCTTCCTCGCTGATGCTGCCGTCAACCTCGGCGACAGGCAGAGTGATAACCTCCGTGACCTTGGCCTCGAGGATGGGGTTAAGGCTCTCGGGGATCGCCAGATAGGTGAGGCCGGCGCCCATCCTCATGCTCGCGAGGGAAGTCAGCGATGCTGCGCCGGTAAACCCCCTCGAACCCGCGATGACCAGAACCCGTCCGACGTCTCCCTTGTGTTCGTGGCCCAACCTGACGGGCAGTATCTCCCGCACGTCGTCCTCCTCCACCGTCACCCGCTTGATCCTGCCTTCTGCTATGTTTCTCGGTATCCCTATGTCGGCAACAACCAGCTCCCCGGTGAACAGCTTTCCCGGATAGAGGAAGTGCCCCGTCTTCGGAAAGGCCATCGTAACGGTGACGTCTGCGATAACGGCATCGTCGACGACTTCACCG
>DRBW01000242.1 GCA_011042705.1 Caldifarciminota bacterium | reverse complement strand
TATCATCTTGCGGTATACCCGCAGGCACTTACAGCTTTGAGGTCTTCGAGGAGCTGATGGAATCCTGCAGCGGGTGGTATATAGTCCTCAATCCCGGAGAGAGAGTCCTCTCAAAGCCGGCCGTCATGGGAGGAGCTGTTATATTGCCCACCTTCACCCCCAGCGGCGATATCTGCGCATACGGCGGGTCGTCGAAGCTCTTCGCCATCTTCTATAAAACGGGTACGGCATACAGAGAACCTATTTTTTCCGGCAACAGGGGCGTACAGGATATCGGCGGGGGCAGAGAGGAAATAATGAGGGAAACAGATATAGGCGAGGGCGTCCCCTCCTCCCAGGGAATCCATGTCGGCAAGACGGGAGAGACCAAAGGCTTCATTCAGCTCTCCACAGGACAGATCGTGGGACTCAAGGAGACGTTGCCTTATAATGTCTCAAGCAGAACCCTCCTCTGGAGGGAAAAGGAGTGATGGAAATGAGCGGCATCCTTATACTCTTGTTTTTCCTGCAAATCCCCGGCGTGGCGAAGCCGGGACAGATGAAGCTTCTCACCGACGAGGGCATGTTCATGAAGCTGGGAAACGGTTATGCCATCGTCGATGAGGCTCGCTACGCCCTCGATCTGAATGCTACCGCCGTCGATGTGAACGGCATTGCCGTCAGCGTGCAGGACCTGAAAACGCCCTTTTTCGGCAGGTTTTCCTTCTTCGAGGAGAAGAACCGCATGGTGATCGTGAAGATAGAGGTGCTTCAACAATACAGAGTCAACCCTTATACTGGAAGGCTTGAGTTAACAAAAACAAACATCAAAGCGTGGGAGGAAAAGGAACGATTTTGAGGAGATTCAAGGGGGAGGATAATGAGGGAAAACTGGTGGAAATCCTCGCTGAAAAGAGGGGTTTCCGTGGAGGAAGTGAAAATCCAGGCATTGGAGGAAGTTCTCCGGGCTGCCTCCTCTGCCATGGGAACGGGCGTGTCTTCCTCCCCCGCATCCTGGATCGCGGGACTTCAGGCTGCTCGCTCTGCGTCAGATAAAATCAGGGGCAGAGTGCCGAAACTGGTTCTCCTCTTTGCGACGGAGGACTATGACCCCAAAGCACTCATTCAGGGTGTCAATTTCGTCACGGGCAACACGCCTCTTCTGGGGTCCTTCACCCACGGCTATGTTTTCAACGAGGAAACCGTTTTAAAAAACGGCGTTGTCCTCGCCATCTTCGCTCCCGAAGACGTCGAGTTCTCCCTCGGCGTGAGCGAGAACCCCGACAAAAACCTGACGGAGACGGTGGAGAACGCCCTGGCGCCGGTGGTGACTCGACATGAGACCCTCAGAAATCGGGGGTTTCCCAAACTCTCCCTTTTTGTGCTAACAGACACCTATGTCGATCCCGATGCCCTTCTCGATGAGATACACCTCAGGGTCGGAAGCGATGTGCCCATTTCAGGCGGCATAATGAGCGACGCGGGCTTCGAGAGAGGAAGCCTCTTCTGGAGAAGGGAGGTCCTCAAGGATGTCCTGATAATACTGGGAATTCACGGCAAGCACACGACGGGCATCGGGATCTCTCACGGGTTTCATCCGGTTATCCCCTTCAGGGTCACGAAATCCCGGGGCAACCTCATAAAGGAGCTGGACGACAGGCCTGCCCTCGACGTCCTGCGAGAAGTCTTCGCTAAAAAAGGCATAGGAGAAAAGGAGATCGATCTGGAGAGGTTATTTCCCCGCTTTCAGTTCGGCATACCGGACCCGAGAAAGCCGGGAACCTCGTGGATCAGGATGCCCGTTCTGGCTCTTCCCGATGGTTCCCTGAAGATCGCCGGAACTGCAGAAGAGGGGACGACGGTATGGCTGATGGAAGCCCGCGGCGAGCAGATGCACCAGGCGGTGAGAAAAGCCATCGACCTCGCATTGGGGAATGAGCCCTGGGAAAAAATAACCGGGGGCTTAATTCTCTCAGGCTTCTCCAGATCTCTGGCTATGGGCGAGAACTACTTCAAAGAGGTAGAAGCACTGGGGAAAAGGACCGGAGTGCCCTTTGTGGCTGCTAACTCATATATAGAATTTATATGCACGCGGGAAGGCTACAGGGGCACGAGCACATCTTCCATATTGCTGACGCTGATACCATGATGGAGATAACGGGGATTAACAGGGCACGTAGCGCAGCGATCCGTGAACTTCTGGATCTCTCCGGCGACCTATTTTTTCTCCTGGACACCAATCTGAAGGTGCTATATGTCAACAGGGGAATAGAGGAAGCGGGCTATGCTCCTGAGGAAGTGATCAACAAGAGCATCTCGAAAATACTCTCGGGAACCGGCGATATGATCCTGGCAAACAGAGCCCGTCAGCTGCTCGCCGGCGTGGAAACGCCCAGAAACCTCAATCTCCTGATCCTGAGGAAAAACGGGGAAACTATCCCGGCCAGGGTGACCCTTGAGAAAAGGGAGATCGACGGCAAAACTTACCTCCTGGGGATGGCGCGGATCGTGAGGAAGTTGAACATAGCCGACGAGATACTGGACAGTATAGACACCGGTGTCCTCCTGATCGACATAAGGGGTTCCATCCTCTACATGAATAAGTGTGCCGCGCGAATCCTGGGGTCATCGAACCTCGATTCTCTGGAGAAGCTCCCCTTCAATATAAGACAGCAGTTCTGGAGGGTGGCAACAAATAACGAGAAAAAGGCGGAAATCCCCCTCGGAGAGGGTCGAATACTCGGAATGAGCTCCTATCCCTACATCGAGGGAAACAGAAACAGAGGATGGATTCTCCTCTTCAAGGACATCACCGAGACGAAACTGATGGAAAGAGCTATGGCCCAGGTGGAGAAATTCTCCACGCTCGGGACTCTGGCCTCGGGGCTCGCTCACGAGATAAAGAATCCTCTGGCCGGCATGAGACTCATCGCCCAGGGCCTGGAAAGAGAGCTTCAGGGGAAGCAGCTCGAATCCATAAAACGTATGAAGAGGCAGATCGACAGGATAGACAACCTTATAAAGAAGTTCTTCTCCTACGTGAAACCTCACCTGTCCAACAGAGTGAGCTGCCCCATAGAGGACACCCTCAGAGAGGTCGAAGCCCTGATAGAGGAAAACCTCAAAAAGAAAGAGATCAAGCTCGTGAAGGAGATCCCGGCGGGCCTGAGAGTGAAAGTGGACCCCCACCACTTTCAACAGATCCTTCTAAACTTGTTGTTGAACGCTATAGATGCCCTTGATCGAGGCGGGACGATAGAGGTGAAGGCGGGGCTTTCAAAAATAGAACAGTCTGATAACAACTCGCCCTATGTATTCATTTCTGTAAAGGACAACGGTGTCGGCATCGACGAAGAGGAGATTGACAAGATCTTCTATCCCTTTTACACTACAAAATCGGAGGGAATAGGGCTGGGTCTTTTCATCGTCCATCAGCTCGTGAAGGAAAACCGGGGACTTATAGAAGTGAAAAGCGAGAAAAACAGGGGAACAGAATTTATAATATACTTTGAACAGGGAAAAGACGAAATTTTTAAAGGAAACAGGGGTGTGAGTTAGTGGCGGCATCAAAAGTATTAATAGTCGACGACGAAGAGGACATTCTCTGGGGCCTCTCAGGGGAACTCTCCCGCCAGGGTCTCGAGGTTATGACCGCTTCGAAGGGCACCGAAGCCCTGGATCTCCTCAAAAAGGGAAAGGTGGATTTTCTCATCACCGACATCAGGATGCCCGACATATCTGGAGTTGAACTGCTTCTGAAAGCCAGGGAACTCCATCCGGAACTCAAAGTGATCGTGATGACAGCTTACGGCTCTGAGGACATTAAAAACGAGGTAATGAGAAAAGGAGCCATCAGCTATCTCGAGAAGCCTTTCGATTTCGAACAACTCCTGAACCTGCTGAAAGAAAAGGAGAAAGAAAAGGGAACCCTCGCTGAATGGGAGCTCACCGAAGTCCTTCAGCTTCTCTCCATGGAGGGAAAGACAGCTACCATAAAGGTGGAGACCTCGGAGGGAGAGGGCCTCATAGTTATGGTGGAGGGAGAAGTCTACGACAGTCAACTGGGCAAACTGAGGGGAGAAGAAGCTTTTATCAAGATACTCGGACATGTCTCCGCCCCATTCCAGGTCAGCTGGGAGGTTGAAAAACCAGAGAAAACCATAGAAAAACCACTCTATGCCCTGCTGCTCGAGGCTATAGCCGGCCAGGAAGAACTTCAGACAAAGGAAGCACTCAAGGAACTGAAAGAGCTCCTGGAAGAAGAGGAGAAGCTGGCGGAGATGGAGGGCCTCGAGCTGGAAGGTGAAAAGGAAGAGAAAGAAGAGGAGGAAGAAGAATTTGTGGAGGAGCCTTTCAGCACTCCACCGGAACCTGTCGTGAGCGAAGCCGGAGAGAGCGAGCAGGATGAGGAGATGATCGAAGAAATCCTTAAAGTCCAGGGAAAGGAGGAGCCCGTCGAGAAACCGAAACCAGAGGGTGAGCTCGTCGAATCAAAGGCAGTTACAGAAAGAACTGCATCAGCGGAAGAATCTCCCGGGAGCGAAAAAATCGAGGGAAAAGAAGCTGAGGAAACTGAAAAGACAGAAAAAGCTCCGGAAGCGGAGGAAGAAAAGGAAAGGGAAGAAAAGGAGACAGGTGAGGCTCCAGAAGAAAAGAAGGAAGAGGAAGCAGTGATGGAAGCGGCTGAAGAAGGCGGAGAGGAAGCGAAAGTCGAGGAAGGTGAGGCGCCTGAAACTGTTGGGGAAACGGGTAAAACCGAAGAGCCGGGCGAGGAGGCGCCGGAAACTGCCGGAGGTGAGGCTGGAGAAGCCCCCATGGAAGCAGAAGAGGAACGCCCCGAAAAGGAAGAGAAAACCCCACCGGAGACAGCTGAACCCGTGATGACAGCTGCCGAAAGCCGGGAGGAAGAGAACGCTGAAGCCGGGGAGGAAAAGCAGGCCGAAGAGGAAGTCGGGGTAACCCCTTCCCAGGAGGCCGAACTCCCCTCAGAGGAGGGAAAAATCGCAATAGACCTGAAGAACCTCGAATTGATGCTGAAAGAATATACAATGGATGTGGGTGACGTGCTACTGACCTGCATTATCGACGTGGACGGCAGGATTCTCTCGCACAGGGGCAGGGAATCGGAAGGCGACCTGGCGCACTTCGCCGAGCGGATCAGAAAGATGGTCGCGGAGGCCGACAACTCCCTCAGGGATACCAAATGGGGCTGCCCCGCCGAGCTGCTTCTCACAACCAACAATTACATGCTCATAGTGAACAAACTCGGCGGAGAATACTTTCACGTCGCCGTCATCCCGAGAAAAAGCGGGAAGCTCGGGATGGCGAGGGTCAAGTTCAGGGAATTCGCGAAGAGATTCGAAGGACTCCTGAAAAGGTCCTGAGAGCTCTATGATTTTCGACCTGAAGAAAAAAGAGATAAGGTTCAAAATCGTTTATTACGGACCTGCGCTGAGCGGCAAAACCACGAACATAGTCAGGATCCACGACAGGTTTCCCGGCAAAAAGGGCAAGCTCATAACCATCGATACTCAGGGAGAAAGGACTATTTTCTTCGATCTACTTCCCATCGAGGTGCAGATCCTCAAGGGATTTAGAACCAGGTTCTATCTCTATACCGTCCCTGGACAGGTACATTACAGGATATCGCGAAAGCTCGTGCTCAAGGGCGCCGACGGGGTAATATTTGTGGCCGATTCCCAGGCCGACAGGCTCGAGGAAAACATCGATATTTACAGGGAACTAATGGAAAACCTGAAAAAACTGTCGCTCAACGGAGACAGAATACCCATAATCATGCAGTACAACAAGAGAGATCTGCCCGACAGGCTTCCCGTCGAGAAACTGGAAAAAGAGCTCAACGTGAGGGGGTATCCCTATTACTCCGCCATAGCCATAAAGGGAATAGGCGTCTTCAAGACCCTCGAGGGCATGATAAGGAAAGTCATTGAATTTTATCTCTCCAGAGAAAAAGGCTAAGGCAGCGCCTCGGCAAATTTCTCGGCGTATTTTTTCATCAGAATTTTGGCGATACCCCAGTTCCCCTTGGTGGTTATGGCCAGAAAGTGTACATATGATCCCCCGGGAATGACCCTCATCAGAACATAATACTGATCGGTGGACATGACCATATCCTGAAACTCACCCATCTCACTGGCCTCGAGGGCCGAAAGGGTCCTTCTGGCCACCTCCGAGAAGTAAGCCACGGGTATATTGATGTCGAGGTCCTCGTCGCTGGTGAAACCCGCCATCGGTGTTCCATCCTCCAGGTTTATTATGGAGGTGACGAGAATCTGCTCGACCTGCTCGCTGAACTCCTTTATCAGTTCGTCGATTTGAGCCATACCCTTCCTCCTATATATGCTTTATTATGGGGAGAAAAAGCTACTATTTCAACAGGCGATTCGGCCTTTCGGAACCTTCAAGGGGATTTTAACATCGGGACAACTGAAATACCCCGGCGTTCTGATGGCCGCGTCAGGAGGTTCTGGGATCTGACAGACCCCGAAAGACGAGGATCCCCGGGGAGCCCTGATTCCCTCCCTTCGTCCCGAAGGAAAACGATCGGTGCCTCCGCGCTATCTCCCCTTTGCCCTTAATCCCTCCTGAATCGGGGAATT
>DRBW01000181.1 GCA_011042705.1 Caldifarciminota bacterium | reverse complement strand
TCAAACGGGTCCTCGAGGATGGTTCTCTCGCCTCCCTTCCCGGAATGGGGGCGAAGAAGATAGAGAACATAATAAAGGGCCTCGAGCTCTATGAGAAGATGAAAGAGAGGATTCCGCTGGGTCTCGCCTTCCCCATCGTGCAGGACATACTGGAGGCGATGAAAAAGCTCAAAGAGGTGAAAGCCATATCTCCCGCCGGTTCCTTCCGCAGGATGCGGGAGACCGTCGGAGACCTGGACATCCTGGTGACGGGCACCAGAGGGGGCGAGATAATCCGCTATTTCACCGAACTGCCGGGGGTTACGAGGGTTCTCGCCGCCGGGGAGACCAAGGGCTCCGTCATCTTTCACGATCGATATCAGGTTGACCTCAGAGTGGTTCCCGAGGAGAGCTACGGGGCCGCTCTCCAGTATTTCACGGGCTCCAAGGCCCACAACATTCACCTCAGGACCATAGCCAAGGAAAGGGGACTGAAAATCTCTGAGTACGGAGTTTTCAGAGGCAGTGAGATGATAGCCGGCAGGACGGAGGAAGAGGTTTACGGTGCCCTCGGATTGCCCTGGATTCCGCCGGAACTCAGGGAGGACAGAGGCGAAATCGAAGCTGCTTACGAGAACAGGCTGCCCAAACTCGTTGAGTTGTCCGACATCAAAGGTGATCTCCACGTCCACTCCAGGTATTCGGACGGGACCGCGACTCTCGAGGAGATCGCCAGGAGGGCTGAAGAAAGAGGCTACAGCTACATCGCTGTGTGTGATCATTCCCGCAGCGTCAAGTATGCCCGCGGTCTCGAGATCGACAGGCTTCTCCGGAAGATGGAGGAGATAAAGCGGATAAACGAGACCCTGGATGGCGTAAAGCTGCTCATGGGGACCGAGGTCGATATACTTCAGGACGGCACTCTCGACTATCCCGATGAAGTGCTTAAGGAGCTCGACATCGTCGTGGCTGCGGTTCACATATGGTCCAAGAATGAGGATACCACTCCGCGGATCCTCAAAGCCATGGAGAATCCTTACGTTCACGTGATCGCGCATCCGACAGGGCGGCTCATCTCTACCAGGGAAGGCTACAGGGTCGATGTGGAGAAAATCATAGAGAAGGCCGCCGAGACCGGCACTGCCCTCGAGATCAACGCCTACTTCGAGAGGCTCGATCTCAACGATATCTATTCGAGGAGAGCTAAGGAGATGGGAGTTAAACTTTCCATAGGAACCGACACCCACAACATAGGGCAGCTCTGGATGATGGTCCTGGGCGTGGGAGTGGCGAGGAGGGCATGGCTCGAACCCGGAGACCTCCTCAACACCATGGAGCTCGAAGAGCTCCTTGAGTTTCTGAAGTCCAAGAGAAAAAGAGCCCGAAAAGTCTGAAGCTGTTGACACCGAAGTCTGCTCAATTTATCATAGGTTAAACCAAAAGGAGGAGGTTACTATGAGGAAAATTGCAGGGGTTGTCGTTATCGCTCTTCTGGCCCTGTGGCTGGCAGGCTGCAAGCAGACGGCCAGCCAGGAGGTTTCCGACCTCAAGGCCAGGGTGGCCGTCCTCGAGACAAAAATAGGTAACCTGGAGAAAAAGATCGACGAGTTAACTCAGAAGATCGAGGAGATGTCCCAGGCCAAGACGGGCAAAAAATCTTCCAAGAAGAGCGGCGGGTCAAAGAGCTCGTCTAAGAAAAACCTGCCGCCCCTTAAGAAAAAGTGAAAAATAGGAGGGATGTGTTATGTTGAAGAAGCTCGTGATAATCCCGGGAGCCATTCTCGCGGCGCTGTTCATTTTCAGTGGATGTACCACGGAGGAAACTGAGATATTGCCCCCGGAAAACCTTCAGTACACAGTAACCAGTGACGGAAGCGGGCTTTCCCTCACCTGGGATGCCGTGGCCGATGCCGACGGCTACCGCGTTTACGTCGACGATGACCTGATCTATGATGGCACTTCAACGAGCTATACCGTTGCAAATGTGGGAAAGGAAATAGGAGTTTCGGCTTACAAGGGCGATCTCGAGAGCGATAGGGTCACGATCGACGTGGCTCCCGTCACTTCGAGCCTGACCATTTACGAGAGGAGTTCCACCGGGCAGAGCGCCATGGGGTGGAACAGCGACGGGGTTGCCGTATCCTATTCCCTCCTCGATACCGCCAATTTTGCCAATTTCCACCTTTATCTCGACGATTTCACACCCGGGCAGGTTGTGCCGGCGGAGATTCACTTCGTCGCACCCAGCTATAATTCTCAGGGCGTTTCCTTTAACGATATCGAGACCGGTTTCAAATTAGCCCTGACAACCAGCCTGGACAGCATTTCCATAGCCGATCCCGTCGGATCGGGTTATGTCTCTCCTTACACACAGGACCCCCTCGTGGTCAATGCGGTTTATCACATATGGGTTGATACACAGCCTTACGGCGAGCTGAATACCGGTGACCACTTTGCCAAGGTCAAGGTGATCGCCATAGGCACGGATGGGTCTGTGCAGCTCCAGTGCGTTTATCAGAAAGTCAGCATGTTGAGGTGGTTGCCGACCCCGTAAATCCATTGCAGTCAGGACAGCAAAAAGGGGCATCGCTTGATGCCCCTTTTTTATTTTCGAGTAATTTTGGAAATCAGAGGTCCAGTTTCTCGAGGATCCTTTCTATTTCCTGAGGTTTCAGGTCGAGGTGTTCCAGGATGGTGTACCTCCCGGGCCTGGTTCTCGGGGCATAGATGACTGACTCGACGAATTCTTTCCTGGACACGTTGATGTGCTCTGTTTTCCTCGGGAGGTCCAGCTTTTCGAAGAGCTTTCGCACCTTTTCGTAATGTGGGTTTTTCTGAAGGTACATGGTAAACAGACTCGCAACGCCCACCTGTTCGCCGTGGAGGGCACGGTTGGGATAGAGGGCGTCGATGGCATGGGAAATCTCATGCTCGCTGCCCGAGGATGGCCTGGAGGTGCCCGCCACTCCCATGGCGATTCCGCTCAATATCAGTCCTTTGAGAAGCACCTGCAGGAACTCGGGGTCCTTTATGTCGTTGTCGGCAGCCCCGAGAAGGTTGAGGGCCGATGACTCGGAGATCATGGCGGCAAAAGTGTCGTACCTGTCCTTTCCCATCTCGTGGGCGAGTATCCAGTCGCTAACTGCCGAAAGGTTCGAGATGACATCGGATATTCCGCTTTTGATGTATCGGATCGGAGCATCTTTGATAATGGTGAGGTCCACTATGACTCCAGTGGGCATCTTTGCCCCCAGGCTCCGCTTGTGGCCGTCGTGGGTGATCACTGCGATGGGGGAGGATATGCTGTCGTTGGAGGGAACGGTGGGGATGCTGATGAAATTGGTGTTTTCCATATAGGCGACCATTTTACCCACGTCTATCACCTTTCCTCCGCCTACAGATACTACCAGGTCAAAAAGGCCCTCGTGAAATATCTTTCTTATCTTTTCCACCTCTTCGTGGGTGGAATCGCTCACGACAACCTCCTGACAGGATGCCCCGTCGGAGACGAAATCTCTCAATATCCTGAGCCCCGCCAGCTCCCTCGTTATATCATCGTCGAGAACCAGTATTTTCCAGAACTTCAGATTCCAGCGAGAGACTATAGCGGGGACTTCGTAACTCGTCTTTTCCCCGATCTCCAGAAAAACGGGGATGTCGAGAGATCTCTTTATAAATCCCATGATCTCGCCATCTCCTTTGCTTCTTCCAGATCTTTATGGTCATCTATCTCTATCCAGGGCAGGCCCCCTGTATAAGAGGCCATAACCGGGTATTCGTCGAGCATCAGCTGAATGCCAGCCTCGTAAAACTCCCCGTCTTTCCCGTTTCTTATCAGTTCCTCTATGTGCTTTCTCAGTATCCTGCCGCCCTCCCTGGAGAATCTTGATATCCCGATATATTCGCCGTGGGAGAGCGCAGGATCCAGCCCTTTGGAAATGGCCCTGATCCTGTCGTTTTCGATGATGACCTTCATCTCCTCTTCGCCGAGTTCCTTGGTGTTGTCGATTATCAAAAAGGTGTCAAAACTACCGGCGAGCGCCCTCTTGAGTATTTCTGGATGGAAAAGGACGTCGGAATTGAAAAGCAGGAAGGAATCATCGCCGATATGGGGAAAGGCCAGGTAAAGGGAATAAATGTTGTTTTTGGTGCTGTAGTGGGGGTTATCCACGTATAGAAAACGTTCGCCGAGGCCGAATTTATCTTTTATGAGATTACCACCGTGTCCGGTTACAAAGATTACCTTCTCGGGGTCGGCGAATTTTTCGAGGGTTTCGACGGCGCGTTCCAGGAGAGTTTTGCCTTCTATCTCTATCAATCCCTTTGGCACTTTTAAGGTGATGGGATGAAGCCTTTTTCCTAATCCAGCAGCCAGGAAGACCGCTTTCACAATGAGCCTCCTTTCCGTGTCTCTTATTTTATGCCCGCCTCATCTTCTTTTCAAACTATTATTGACAATAAGCGCCTTTGCCATTAATTTAAAAATGTAGAGGAGGTATTTGAAATGAAGGTGAAAGGTATAGTGGGGGGTTTGGTGGCTCTGTTCGCACTCAGTTCAGTGTTGTGGGCGGCTGATTGTGTTGAGGTGGATATTGAGGCTCCCCAGGTCGCTTATCTCGGTCAGACCGTTGTTCTTTCTGGGGAGCTCACGAACTGCGGCGACGAGGCGGAGTTCGTGGAGCTTTCGGGATTCATAACCAACGGCGTCGATACTCTTCATTCTCCGGCTGTTTCCCTCTATCTCGCTGCCGGTGAGACGAAGTCCCGGGCCGTTTCCATTCACATACCCAACGTGCCACAGCTCGTGGGAACCTATACGGCATGCGTGGTGGCCAGGATTGGCACTGCTGAGAGCACCGATTGTGCCACCATGCAGATCCTGGAAGGCGGCAGGAAGCCCGTCAACACTCAGGAGAGGAAGATCAGATAGGCGCGTAAATTGGCGTGAGTATGGCTTTTGTGGGGGAGGGTAGAGAATAAAGGATAGAGGATATGAGGAAAGGCTTTATAAAAGTTGGATTGTTGCTTATGTCTTTAGTGATCGGGGCTCGTGCCGATGGACTTGAGATCTATTTGTCTCTAAGTGGAGAGAATTCCGGAGATCAGTTCGGCATCTCGGTTTCAGGAGCCGGCGATGTGAACGGTGATGGCTATGCCGACTTCATGGTCGGAGCCGACGCCAACGACGATGGAGGAACGAGCTCTGGCAAAGTTTACCTTTACCTCGGCAGCTATCCCCCCGATGCAGTTCCCGACCTGACCTTTGTCGGTGAAGCAGGCGATTTCCTTGGTGTTTCAGTTTCCGGAGCCGGCGATGTGAACGGAGACGGTTACTCCGATATCATCGTGGGCGCCCACTTTAATTCCGATGCAGGGCTTCGCGCGGGGAAAGCCTGCCTTTATCTCGGCGGACCCTCGATGGATTCGATCCCCGATCTCGTGTTCCACGGAGAAAGGGAAAAGGATTACTTCGGGATATCCGTCTCGGGGGCCGGGGACCTCAACGGTGACGGATACGATGACTTCGTGATAGGGGCTTATAAATACGACGTTATCTCTGGAGGGGATACGCTGGAAAATGTGGGCAGGGCTTATGTTTTCTTCGGAGGTGTGAACATAGATACCCTGCCAGATCTGGTCCTCACCGGGAAGACGGAGGGGGAGCGCTTCGGACGCGCGGTCAGCGGGGCCGGCGATCTGAACGGCGACGGTTATGATGACCTGATTATAGGAGCTTACGGTTTTGACCATGGGGGCAGTTTCAATGTGGGCAGGGCCTACATTTTCTTCGGCGGACCAGATATGGACACCCTGCCTGATCTGATGCTCGTGGGAGAATCAGCTTACAGCTATTTCGGGTGGTCTCTGGCGGGGGCCGGGGACCTCAACGGCGATGGATACAGCGATGTCGTCGTCGGGGCCTATGGTTACTCAGGTGAAAGCGGCAAAGTCTATGTCTTTTACGGTGGCTCTCCCATGGATTCAGTTCCCGATGTTCAGATTACTTCTTCATGGGATTCCATTCGTTTTGGGTACAGCGTCGCCGGGGCTGGAGATATAGATAACAACGGGTATGATGACCTTTTGATAGGGGCAGATGGCGATGATTCGGGGGGCGTCGATGCCGGCAAAGTCTTTGTCTATACGTCCGATGCCGGGGGACTCACCCTCGATACTGCCCTGGTTGGTGAAGGGGCCGGTTATCTTCTGGGCTATTCCGTAGGCTGTGCGGGGGATGTGAACGGTGATTTAAATTCAGATTTTCTGGCCGGCGCCATGGGTGCCGATAGTTACAGCGGGAAAGCTTTTCTGTGCGGCATATCAGGTGCACCCTCGGAATCGAATTTCATCAGGGGCGATGTCAACGGCGATTTTACGGTGAATCCCGTTGATATAGTACTCATTGCGAATTACCTCTATGAAGGTGGCTTCACTCCAGCCTGCCTGGATGCGGCAGATGTTAACGATGATGGGCAGGTGAGTTACAGCGATCTGTCCTATCTGGCCGAATTCCTCTATTCTGGAGGTTCCCAGCCTCCTTCTCCTTATCCGGGCTGTGGTTCCGATCCAACGGGAGACTCTCTGCACTGTTCTTTCCACCCCTGCGGAACGCCACAGGAAGAAGAGTAAGAGAAAAAG
>DRBW01000224.1 GCA_011042705.1 Caldifarciminota bacterium | reverse complement strand
CCGTCCCAGTGTGATTCAATGGCATACCAGTGACAGATCTCGAGCCAATCGCCCTCTTGAACATCGATGGGACCCGACATGAGCCTGCTTCCGGAGTAGTTGCTGTAGTTTCCGCCCAGCACAGTACCCCAGTAATTAGTTATGGGAACTTCTTCGCAGGCGATCTCAGGCTGAAGTCCGTCATAGGGTCCCCACATCCAGTCGTTTACACAATCGGGATTGGGAGCCAGGGAGATGAAGCCCTGATCTGACTCGTTGAAGTCAAAGGCAACCACGAGATGATCGAAGGCAGGAGGACAGGGAGGCGGCGGTGTCGGGCAATCCCAGGTGAAGGGCTCGTAAGAGGGCATTTCGATGTTGTGGGTGAGCATGTCGAAAGTCGCATTGGTCAACCAGTAATCCTCTCCGTACCATTCATAGCCAATACCCCATCCGAGGGAAAGTTCCTCGGGAAAGTCACAGTAACCATAGGAAATGCCGTCTTTATCGAGGACGTCCACCTGCTGTGCCTGCTGGTTCACAGCGAGGAGGAATCCCGGCGGCCCCCAGGCAAGGCCCGCTCCTGAATATCCTGCGGGCGTTGTCCACTGGACCTCATTGGGCCCGTAAACGAGGTCGCCGCTCTCCGGATCTACAGCTCCGAGGACGTCGGGTGCGCCGTTGGTTATTATCCAGAGCAGATCGCACTCGTTATCGTATGCGAGACCGGAAATGCTGGTGAAGCCGTCCGGCGCGTTGAAAGTGTTAAGAATCGTCCCATCGGCAGGATCTACGGTGTAGATAATCCCCTCATTCCATCCGCCGGCGTAGAGGACATCTCTCTGGGCGTCGTAGGCGAGTCCTCTCTGGGAGACGCCCCAGGCGGGAGTTATGTAGTTTACAATCTCACAGGTGGCAGGATCCCACTCTATTATTCCGTTGGGCCCGCCCACTTCCAACAGATATAGATGCTCGTTGGTCGGATTGTATGCCATGTCGGCCAGCCAGACCACCGACGTATCGGTCACGAAGGGGCCGCAGCTGCCGAGGTATCCGCAGGTCGGAGGCGGAGGAGTAGTGACCGATGTGAGACACACGTTATCTATGCCGACAGCCCAGTTCCAGCCGCCTTCATCCCAGTACTCGAACTTGATCTCAATGGTGCTGGCGGGAAGGTGTTGGGTCAGGTCAATGTGTTCGACTGTGGAGATGCTGCTCGAATAATCCGATACCTCGATCCAGTCTCCTCCGTCAAAGCGAACGCTCACCACTATCCAGTCATCGTTAAGGTATTGATACCCAATAGAATAACTGAGTTCGAGTGTATCGACGCCTGCGATCGATATCACAGGCGTTATGAGGGCTTCTGGGTTCGATGGGGGTGCTCCAGATCCGGCGTCGTCATCGGAGTAGTAAGCATAGGCTGTGCCGTAATCAGGAGGGAAATAGGGGGAAACGTCATACGTTATACCAACTGTCCAGGTCGCGCTGTCTCCGTTGGCATCGACGACCGTCCAGCCCGAGGGTATGACGCCACTCTCGAAATCCTCGAAAAATATATCACAGTCTCTGGATGCCGTATAGCCGGACATCACCGGGTTTTTCAAAAGGGGAATCGTATTGGGAGCGTTCTCAGGGGACAACTCCGGTGCTTTAGCCCCGAGTATTCCAACCACCCCCACGAGCAACACTATCATGGTTTTACGCCACATAAATACCTCCTTGTTGGTTTGAAATCCACCAATTTGGGCCGAAGAACAATTTATGAGGGAACCTCTCACCTCCTTCCGATAATATTAACCTGTTTTTTCCTTGTTAACGAGGAAACAACTTTTTGTCAATGCTGAAGAGATACGAAGGCAGACCTGTTGTGTTACAATTGGTTGAATGTGATATCTTTCGCTTTTATTTTCGTGGTGCTGATTTTTTCTGTGTAACAATTTGTGTATTTTTTGTGATCTCTGGGTTCGGCTCAACTCAACCATTAAAGCTTTAATTGAGACCGCCTGAGAGGCCTTTTCTATTGACATATGTCTCCTCGCCGATATACTAATGCTCATGGAGATGTCAACGGAAATAGACGGGAAGTTCTGGAAAGACAGGAAGGTCCTCGTAACCGGTGCCTCCGGTTTTATAGGAAGCCACCTCGTGGAGGAGCTTGTACGGGTCGGGGCAAGGGTCAGGGCCTTTGTCAGGTACACATCAAGGGGCGACATAGGCATGCTGGAAGACGTCGAGGAGTCCCTTCTCGATGAGGTCGAGATCTTCTTCGGGGACCTCAGAGATGAGAGCGCTGTGGAGAGGTCCATGGAGGATGTCGACGTTGTTTTCCACCTGGGTGCCGTCATTTCCATACCCTATTCCTATCTCAACCCCGAAGAAGTGGTTCAGGTTAACGTAATGGGAACGTTGTCTTTGCTCCAGGCCGCGCGTAAATTCGATATTCCCTGCCTTGTTCATGTTTCCACCTCAGAGGTCTATGGCACCGCTCATTACGTTCCGATTGACGAGAACCATCCCAAAAGGGGGCAGTCCCCCTATTCCGCATCGAAAATCGGTGCCGATGAGCTGGCCAGGAGCTTCCACCTCACTTACGGGTTGCCGGTGAGAATAGTGCGGCCTTTCAACACCTTTGGGCCGCGGCAGTCTCAGAGAGCTGTTATCTCCACGATCATAGTACAGGCCCTCAGGGGGAAAGAGATACATTTAGGAAATCTCGAGACGGTGAGGGATTTCACCTTCGTAAAGGATACCGTTCGGGGGCTCGTAAAGGCTGCCGAGAGCGATAAGGCGGTAGGACAGGAGATAAATCTCGGCACGGGAAAGGGATGGAGCATAGGAGAGACTGCGAGGATCGTCCTGGGACTCCTGGGAGAGGAGAAAAAAATAGTGGTAGATAAAGAAAGGTTCAGGCCAGAAAAGAGCGAGGTCTACAGGCTCATCTCCGATAACAGCAGGGCAAAGGAGCTTTTGAGCTGGAGTCCGAGGTATTCCTTCGAAGAGGGGCTGAAAATAACGGTGGACTGGTTCAAAGAACACCTCGAGCTTTACAGGAGGGAGGTCCCGTAATGAAGGCCGTAATTCTTGCTGGAGGAAAGGGGAGGCGCCTCGAGCCCTATACGGCCGTCCTGCCCAAGCCCCTGATGCCCGTGGGAGATTATCCGATCCTCGAGCTCATACTGAGGCAGCTGAAAAAGAGCGGGATAGAGGAGGTTGTGCTTGCCGTCGGCCACCTGGCCGGACTGATCCAGACCTATTTCTCCGACGGGAGGGAGCTGGGCCTCAAGCTCACCTATCACATGGAGGACGAGCCCCTCGGAACGGTGGGGCCGCTCAGGGCAATGGAGGATATGCTGGATACTCCTTATTTCCTGGTCATGAACGGCGATGTTCTGACCGATCTGGACTTCAGGGATGTTATTGAATTTCACAGAAAGGAGAACCCGGTGCTGACGATTGCCGTCAACAAAAGGGATGTCTTCATAGATTTCGGCGTCGTCGAGCTTTCGGAGGACAGGATTACCGGTTACTCCGAAAAGCCGAGCCTCCACTACTGGGTTTCCATGGGGGTTTATGTTTTTTCGAGAGACGCCCTCAAATACATCCCGAAAGGGCAGAAGTACGACCTCCCGCAGCTCGTGTGGCGGCTTCTCGATGAAAATGAGAAGGTGATGGCATATCGATACGAGGGTTTCTGGCTCGACATTGGCAGGGAAGAGGATTTCAGGAGGGCCCAGGAGGAATTTGAGAAGAGAAGGGACAGCCTCCTTTAGATCTCTATTCTCCTTCCCTTGGGGATCTGGTTCTTGAGTTTGCCGTTCCTGTAAAGGGCGGATCCGAGGATATCGGAGCCGTATTTGACGATCACCTGTCCCTCTTCGATCCCTTCTAAATTGTGGATCGCGATATCACGCCCCGCCAGGAAATCTTTCACACTGGCCACATCGGGAAGTTGCACCACGTTTCTCACGGCATATCTGCCGAAGATTTGCATGGCGGCCGTGGTCATCTTTATGCCTTTTTTGAAGACACGGGCGAGACGAATTCCCTTTCTTTTCCATGCCTTCAGTTTGAGCTGAGCAGCTTCGGGAGTGGTGATCCAGATGTCGCCGTTATCTATTATGACGTAGCCGTCGAAGACTTCCTTTCCAATACCAAACCTTTTTTCAATGTATTCCAGCGCCTTTCTTGTTTTTTCGGTCATCATGATAGGCCGGATGCCTTGAGAAACTGGCGCATTTCGGGGTGTTCCACCTGAAAGATCTCCTCTTTGCGAATACAGGTGACAATCACCCCATCGGCCAGGAGGGCGATTCTGTCGCTTACTTTGAGGGCTGAACGGAGGTCGTGGGTCACGACCACGGCTGTCTTTTTCAGGTACTCCTTGAGGTAGAGGATCTGGTCGTTGATCCTGTCGGCGATGACGGGATCGAGGCCGGCTGTGGGCTCATCGTATAACAGGTATTTAGGATCTCCGACGAGGGCTCTCGCAATGCCGACCCGTTTCATCATCCCCCCCGAGAGCTCCGCAGGGTACAGGTTCTCGGTCCCCTCTAAGTTCACCATGGAGAGGACCTTTTTGACCTGCCTGTCTATGGTTTCCATGTCGTAGCCGGCCTCTATCAATGGTAAGGCCACGTTTTTCCAGACGGTGAAGGAATCAAAGAGGGCCGAATTCTGAAAGACGAAGCCGAAAAGCCCTCGGATCTCGAAGAGTTTTTTCCTATTCACCCTGGTGATGTCGATCCCATCGACTATGACCTGTCCGTGGTCGGGCTTCATGAGTCCCACCATGTGCTTGAGGAGGACGGACTTACCCATTCCACTCCTTCCGAGGATGGCGACTGTCTCTCCATCGTTGACCGTCAATGAAACGCCTTTTAGCACCTCTTTGTTGCCCAGCTTCTTGTGAATGTCCCTTATCTCGATCATTTCCCGAAGAGAATAACTCCAAGGACGTAATCCACGAGCAATATGAGGAGGGAAGAGCTCACGACGGCCTGGGTGGTGGCTTTGCCCACGCCCGTCGCCCCTCCTCTCGCATAATAGCCGTAGTAAGAGCCCATTAAACTCACTATAAGCCCGAAAAATACCGATTTTATCAAGCCGCCGTAAAGGTCCTTCGGGACGAAATGGAGCTTTATCCCTTGGAAGAAAGTCGTGTAATCCAGGTCGACCACGACGTTGGAGACGAAGGCAGCTCCGGCGATGGCGACGGTTATGGCGAGAACAGTGAGAATGGGGACCATGATGATCCCGGAGAGTATGCGGGGCAGGACCAGATATCTGACCGGATCTATAGCCATGCACTCGAGTGCGTCGATCTGTTCCGTGACCCTCATGGTGCCGAGTTCGGCGGCTATTCCGGCTCCCATCCTGCCCGCTATTACGAGGGCGGTCAGCACGGGACCGAGCTCTATCATCACCATCTTGGCGACGCCAGCACCCAGAAGATCGAGGGGAGCATAATCCCTTATCTGATAAGCTATCTGGACGGCCGTAACCATGCCCGTGAAGACCGATGTGAAGAGAACTATGGGGACGGAGTTCACGCCGAAATTGTTCATCTGCTCGAGAAGGGGCCCCGGGATTTTCTTTATGTCTCGAAGGGACTTGAGCGATTTTACCGCCAGATCTGCAACTCCGCCAAGAAGCTCCAGTACTTCGGAGACTAAGTTGATCAGGGCGTCCAGCATCAGCCTCCTTCCAGAAAGTGGGTATCTATGTCCCCGGCGACGAAGCGCGGATCCTCCACGATCTTCTGATGAAGGGGTATTGTGGTGGCTATTCCATGAACGAGAAACTCCTCGAGGGCCCTTCTCATCCTGGATATGGCCTCGTTTCTATCCCTGCCGTGAACTATGAGCTTGGCTATGAGGGAATCGTAGTATGGCGGGATCATGTAGCCCTGGTAGATGTGAGTGTCGATACGTACCCCCGGTCCACCCGGCAGGTGCAGGAGCGTGATCTTTCCCGGGGAGGGCGCGAAGCCCTTCTCGGGATCTTCGGCGTTTATCCTGACTTCTATGGCGTGTCCCCTCTGTTCCACGTCATCCTGAGAGACCGAGAGTTCCTCCCCGGCCGCGATGAGGATCTGCTCTTTCACGAGGTCGATGCCCGTCACCATCTCGGTTACCGGGTGCTCCACCTGGATCCGGGTGTTCATCTCCATGAAGTAAAAATCGCCGTTTTTGTCCATCAGGAATTCCATGGTGCCGGCAGAGACGTAGCTTATGCTCTGGGCGCCCCTGACGGCTGCCTCGCCGAGTTTTCTTCTCATTTCCTCGTTCACCGCAGGGGATGGAGATTCCTCGAGCAGTTTCTGGTGTCTCCTCTGAATGGAACACTCCCTCTCGCCGAGGTGTATGACGTTTCCCTTTGTGTCAGCGAGTATCTGGACTTCTATGTGCCTCGGCTTCTCTATATATTTCTCGATGTAAATTCTGGGGTCGCCGAAGGAGGCGAGGGCCTCGCTCTGGGCCGTGGAGAAGCTCTTGTTCAGTTCGAGGGGGCTCTCGACGATTCTCATTCCCCGGCCGCCGCCTCCGGCGGCGGCCTTCAGGATAACCGGATATCCTATCTCATCGGCGATTTTCTCGGCGGTTTTCACGTCGGGAATCTCGCCATCATAGCCTGGCAGGGTGGGCACACCGGCCTCCTTCATAAGCTTTTTCGCTGCGATCTTGTCGCCCATCAGGCTTATCAGCCGGCTGTCGGGCCCGATGAACTTGATCCCGCT
>DRBW01000176.1 GCA_011042705.1 Caldifarciminota bacterium | reverse complement strand
GCATTCTTGTCGAGGACGAGCCAGCTGGGTATCGCACCGAGATCTCTGCTTTCCAGCGCTTCCTTAACGAAGGGGATCTTCCTGGATCCGGGCTTTATGGAGATGACGTCTCCGACTTTGACCAGATAGGAAGGTATGTCTACCTTTCTGCCGTTGACCATCACGTGTCCGTGGGTGGTCAGCTGGCGAGCCTGGTTACGGGATTTGGCGAAGCCGAGCTGATAGACGACGTTGTCGAGCCTTCTCTCCAGGAGCGAGAGCAGGTTTTCTCCCGTGTTTCCACCCATTTTCCTGGCTTTCTCAAAATACCTCTTGAACTGAGCCTCGAGCAGTCCGTAAATCCTCTTAACCTTCTGCTTCTCCCTGAGCTGTATTCCGTAAATCGACATCTTGGTGCGCCTGCTGCGTCCGTGGACTCCGGGCGGATATCTCCTTCTCTCGAAGGGACACTTGTCGGTATAGCACCTGTCTCCCTTGAGGAAGAGCTTCTCGCCCTCCCTTCTACAAAGCCTGCAAACGGGTCCTGTGTATCTTGCCATGTGTCTTTATACCCTCCTTCTCTTGGGCGGCCTGCAGCCGTTGTGGGGGATAGGAGTCACGTCACGAATGGCGAACACCTGAAGTCCGGCCTGCTGAAGGGCTCTGATCGCCGCCTCACGGCCAGGTCCAGGGCCTTTGACCCAAACTTCCACCCTTTCGACGCCGAGATCGCGGGCTTCCTTGGCCGCTGCCTCAGACGCTTTGGATGCAGCAAAGGGGGTTCCCTTCCTGGTGCCACTGAAACCGACCGTTCCCCCTGAAGCCCAGGCAATGGTATTGCCCTTTAAATCGGTAATGGTGACAATGGTGTTGTTGAAAGTGGACTGGATGTGGGCGATGCCCACAGGCTCCACGCCCTTTGCTTTTCTCTTTTTCCTCCTGACTGCCGATTCTCTTCTCTTAGCCATAAAATGACCTCCTCAGGACTACATTTCCCTTTTCTTTTTCGCCTTCTTGAAGATATTGCCCCGCGGTCCCTTGCGGGTCCTGGCGTTTGAACGGGTTCTCTGCCCGCGCACGGGCAGCCCCATTTTGTGGCGAATTCCCCTATAGCATCCTATATCTATAAGCCGTTTGATATTGCGCTGGATCTCAGCCCTCAAGGCGCCTTCCACTTTATACTTGTCGACCTCGGCTCTCAGCTTGGTCACGTCCTCTGGCGTGAGGTCCTTGACCCTGGTATCGGGATTAACGCCTGTCGCCTGAATTATCTTTCTGGCCGTGGATAGCCCTATCCCGAAGATGTAAGTCAGGGCGATCTCGATCCTTTTATTTCTGGGCAGATCAACTCCAGCTATTCGGGCCATGATATCCTCCTATCCCTGCCTTTGCTTGTGCTTCGGGTTTTCGCATATAACCATAACCTTGCCCTTTCTCTTGATTATCTTACATTTTGCACACATTTTTTTAACAGAAGATCTTACTTTCATGCTATTATTCCTCCATTCAGGGATTACCCCGCAAATGAGGCCTATATTTTACTGAAATAGCTGGCCTTTGTCAATTTACTTGTACCTATAGACGATTCTGCCTCGCGTGAGGTCATAAGGAGACAGCTCCACCGTCACCCTGTCGCCCGGAAGGATCCTGATAAAGTGCATCCGCATTTTCCCCGAGACGTGAGCGAGAACCAGCAGCCCGTTGTCGAGCTCGACCCGAAACATGGCATTTGGCAAAACCTCCTTCACAACTCCTTCGAGTCTTATTACGTTTTTCTTTGCCATAGTCCTCCTTTTTAGATTACGGTCAATATCTCCGGCCCCTTCTCCCTTATGGCTATCGTGTGCTCAAAGTGGGCAGAGAGGGAGCCGTCCTTCGTTACCACAGTCCACCCGTCATCGAGAGTTTTTACCTCAGGTCCTCCCATGTTAAGCATGGGTTCTAATGCGAAGACCATCCCCGCCTTCAGCACGGGTCCTCTGCCCGGCTTGCCGTAATTAGGAATAATGGGATCCTCGTGTAATTTCAAGCCCACTCCGTGACCGCCCAGCTCTCTCACCACGGAAAAACCGTGAGCTTCGGCGGTCGCCTGTATGGCGTGAGATATATCCGAAAGCCTGTTACCCGGCCTGGCGGCATCGATTCCTCTATAGAGGGCCTCTTCGGTGGTCCTTACCAGCTCGAGTGTCCTTTCGTCGACTTCTCCTATCACATAAGTCCTGGCGGCATCGCCGATGTAACCTTTGAGGGTGACCCCCACGTCCACCTTCACCAGGTCTCCCTCTTTTATCACTTTTTCCTCGGTAGGAATGCCGTGGACCACTTCGTTGTTGATGGAGATGCAGCTCGACTTCGGAAATCCCCTGTATCCTAAAAAGGTGGGAGTGCCACCTCTTTTTCTAATGTACTCGTCGATCCACCTGTCTATAGCTGCGAGGGATGTTCCGGGAGCCAATTTTTCCCTCACGTATTCAAGGACCTCGGCGACGATCCGTGAGGCCTCTTTTATGCCCTTTATTTCGCTGTCGCTCTTGATGATTATCATTTTTTAAGGGCGCCGATTATAAAGTTGAATACTTCTTCGGGGTCCCCTACGGCCTTTACCTCGACGAGGAGGCCCCTGTTCCTGTAAAAATCGACAAGGGGTTCGGTATCCCTTCGGTAGACCTCAATGCGTCTGCGGACCGTTTCGGGCTTGTCGTCATCCCTCATTACGAGGGGCGTGCCACATATGTCGCAGATCTCATCCCTTTTAGGGGGCTTCGTAACCATGTTGTAAACTGCATGGCATTTTGGACAGACTCTCCTGGCGCTGAGCCTCTTTATTATTTCCTCGTCGGGGACGGCAAACAGGACAGCCGCATCGAGCTTCTTTCCCAGTTTCTCCAGGATACGATCGAGCCTTTTTGCCTGTTCGATCGTCCTGGGGAACCCGTCGAGGATATATCCGTCGGAGGTTTTCTTCAGAGCCTCCTCGACCAGTGCCACGACGACATCATCGGGCACAAGTTCGCCTCTGTTTATGTGTTCCTTCGCGAGCTTTCCCAGCTCTGTGCCTTTTCTTATGGCATCCCTCAGGATATCCCCTGTGGAGATCTTCTTCAGGCCAAGCCGGTTTTCAAACAATTCGGCTTGAGTTCCCTTGCCTGAGCCGGGAGGTCCGAGTAAGATGAGGCCTAGCCCCTCCACCCCCGAATCCTTCCTTTTTTCAGAAGCCCTTCGTATTGCCTCATAATGAGATGAGCCTCAATTTGCTGCATGATCTCGAGGGCAACACCGACGATGATCAACAGCCTTGTTCCGCCGTAGTAGAACCTTATATTGGTCCATTTCATGAGGTAGTGGGGGAAGATAGCGATGAATGCGAAGAAGATTGTGCCGGGCAACAGGATTCTCGCCATGACCCGGTCGATGTATTCAGAGGTTTTAGGGCCGGGCCTGACCCCTGGGATGAAACCGGAGTATCTCTGGAGGTTATCGGCAAGATCTTTTGGATTCATGACGATGGAGGTGTAGTAATAGCCAAAGAAGATGATGAGAAGCGCGTAGAGAAGGTTGTAAATGGCAGTTGCAGGGCTAAACCACCTGGAGAGGAAATCCATCCAGGTTTTGTTGACGAGGCTGGCGATGGTGGACGGGAACATCAAGAGCGACTGTGCGAAGATGATCGGAATCACGCCCGCGGTGTTGACCGTCAGGGGGAGATAAGTGGACTGTCCTCCATATATCTTCCTGCCAACGATCCTCTTGGCATACTGGATGGGTATCCTCCTCTGTGCCTCGGTCACCGCGACGACAGCGGCAGTAACAAGAACATAGAAGGCGAGAACGAAGAGGAAAACTAAGGGGCTGACGGTACCGGCCTTGAGGAGCTGAAGGGTGCTCAGAAATTCGTTGGGCACCGAATCCAGCGTCCCTGCGAATATGATCACCGAGATTCCGTTTCCTATGCCTCTCTCCGTTATCTGTTCGCCGAGCCACATGAGGAACATGGTTCCCCCTATGAGGGAAACTATGGTGGTGAACATGAACATGGGGCCGGGATTGGGGACGATGGGAACACCGGCCTGTGTCGTCTGCTGCTCGAGAAATATGGCCACGCCTGTGCCCTGTATGGCGGCGACCAGGATCGTGAGATAGCGGGTATACTGGGTTATCTTCTGCCTGCCGTGTTCCCCTTCTTTCTGCAATCTCTCCAGGTAGGGAACTGTCGTGGTCAGAAGCTGAAGTATAATCGATGCCGAGATATAGGGCATTATTCCGACTGCGAAGACAGCTGCCCTGGAGAGAGCGCCGCCCGTAAACACGTCAAAAAGGCCGAAGGTGGTGCCCTGAAGGTTTTTAAATATCTCGGCGAGGGCCTGGGCGTTGATGCCCGGAAGTGGTACATGTGTTCCCACTCTGTATACGAAGATGATCCCGAGGGTAAAGAGGATCTTCTTTCTCAGCTCGTGTACCCTGAAGATGTTACCTAAACCCTGAAGCATCATGATTCGCTATCCCCTTTTTCTTCCTTTGGAGCGGCCAAAAGCAGGACTTTTCCGCCGGCTGCCTCTATCTTTTCCTTTGCTGAAGCGCTCACGGCGTCTACTTTTACCGTAAGAGGCTTGTTTATTTCTCCCCGGGCAAGTATTTTCACGGGCTTGTCAGCTTTCCTTATGAGGCCCTTTGCTTTCAGGGCTTCCTTGTCTATCTCCGCTCCCTCATCGAAAAGCGCGTCCAGCCTGTCGAGGTTTACCACCTGATACTCTTTTCTGAAGGGATTTTTGAAACCGCGCTTGGGGAGCCTTCTGTAAAGTGGCATCTGACCTCCCTCAAACCACCTGGGCTTGGCTCCTCCGGAGCGGGCTTTCTGTCCCTTGGTTCCTTTTCCTGCAGTGGTGTCGCCTCTTCCGACCCTTTTAGCCTTTTTCTTGGCTCCTGGATTTGGCGAAAGATTACTCAAATCAATCATTTTTCGTCTCCTCCTCGATCTCTTCGACTTCAACTATATGGGCGACATTCCTGAGCATACCCCTGATTTGCGGGGTATCCTTTTTCTCAACCACATCGCCGATCTTTTTGAGCCCGAGAGCCCTGAGGGTTAGCTTAGCCTTCTTGTGCTTCCCTATGGAGCTCCTCTTCATTCTTATCCTCAGCTTTCTGGACACGATAGAACCTCCTCTGAATTACAGAAATGGGTATGCCCCTTTCCTTTGCGACTTTTTCTGGATCTTTCAGCTGAAGAAGGCCGTTTAAAGTGGCTTTTAGAAGGTTCACGGCGTTGTGGGAGCCGAGAGACTTGGTGAGGACGTCTTTGTAGCCTGCTGCCTCTAAGACGGCACGCACAGGCTGAGGGGCAATTATGCCCGTTCCGGGTGCTGCCGGCTTGAGGAGCACTCTCGAGGCTCCCATCTCGCCGATCACGTCGTGGGGGAGCGTTCCCGAACCCGTTATCACCACTTTAACCATGTTTTTTCTCGCCCTCTTCGTGGCCTTCTGGATGGCATCGGGAGTCTCAGATGCCTTACCGTGGCCGATTCCCACTCTTCCATTTCCGTCTCCGACGACTACCCACGCAGACAGCTTGAAGTTTCTGCCGCCCTTCGTCACCTTGGCGACCCTTTTTATTGTCACCACGGTTTCTATAAGTTCGGTAACTCCTTCCTTTCTGCTAAAATCTGCTGCCATGATCTCTCCTTTTTAAAATTCCAGGCCCTTTTCTCTGGCACCCTCGGCGAGCGCTTTTATCCTTCCGTGATATTTATAGCCGCCCCTGTCGAAGGCCACCTTCTTTATGTTCTTCGCCAGTGCCCTCTCGGCTATCAGCATTCCCACCAGTTTGGCCTGTTCCTTTTTGTCTTTGGCCTTCTTGACCTGTTCTCTTATCTCCGGCGAGAGCGACGAAGCGCCCACTATGGTCCTCGAAGGGCCTATGGGCGGATCTATAACGATCTGCGCGAATATGTGTTTCAGGCTTTTCCTTACGGTAAGTCTGGGCCTCTCTTCGGTGCCGAAGACCTTTTTCCTCACCCTGAGGTGTCTCCGTTTCCTCTTTTCCAATTTTTTCTCAGGTCTCATGGATTGGCTCCCCTTTATACGGCTTTAATGCCAGCTTTTCCGGCTTTTCTCCTCACATATTCGCCCACGTAGCGGATGCCTTTGCCCTTGTACGGCTCGGGGGGCTTCACTGCGCGGATGATGGCGGCTACCTGTCCGACTTTCTGCTTGTCGATTCCGGAGACCTTTATCCTCGTGGGGGCGGGCACTTCGACTTTAACGTCCTTGGGAGGTTCCAGAACCACTGGATGGGAGAAACCGACCTGCAGGACGAGCTTCCCACCCTCGAGCTTTGCCCTGTAGCCCGTTCCCACGATCTCCAGCTCCTTGGAGAAACCCCTGGTTACTCCCTCTACCATGTTGTTGATGATCTGCCTCGTCGTGCCGTGAAGGGCTTTGTGGAACTTCTTATCCGAGGGCCTTTTCACCCGTATCTCGCCGTCCTTTATCTCGATGATCATCTCAGGATGGGGATTAAAGGTCAGCTCTCCCAGAGGCCCCTTCACCTTGAGAGTTTTTCCGTCGTAATTGACAGTAACGCCGCTGGGAATCTGGACCGGTTTTTTCCCGATTCTTGACATCTCTATCGACCTCCTTACCAGACGTAAAGCAGGAGCTCCCCTCCAGTACCGAGCCTCCGCGCCTCCCTGTCGGTCAGAAGCCCCCGGGATGTCGAGAGAATGGCTATTCCGAGGCCATTCTTTACCCAGGG
>DRBW01000144.1 GCA_011042705.1 Caldifarciminota bacterium | reverse complement strand
TTCTCCGGGAAAACGTGGAAAAGCTCAGGGCCGCGGGCGTCCACTTCGTGGGGCCGGTTGAGGGCGCGCTGTCCTCGGGAGATACCGGCATGGGGAGAATGGCAGACCCCGAGGAGATACTGAAATTCTCAGAGAAACTGCTCGAGGAGGCGGGGAAACTGAAGGGAAAGAAAATCCTTATAGCCTATGGTCGGACCGAGGAGGAAATAGATCCGGTCAGGGTTATCACGAACAGGTCGAGCGGGAAAATGGGCTATTACCTTGCCGAAAGGGCGAAGGCAATGGGAGCCCATACGATCCTGGTGGAAGGTGAGATCTCCTACCAGCCCCCCGTCGGCGACGAGAAACACAAAGTCCGAACACACGCCCAGATGCGGGAAGTCCTTATAAAACTGGCCCCTCAGGCCGACGTCATAATAATGAGTGCCGCCGTCTCCGATTTCAGGCCCGAGATCCGAAGCGAGGAGAAAATCAAAAGGGGGAAAGCCCTCCAATTGACGCTGGTGCCTACCGGCGACATCCTCGCCGAGATAGGGAAAAACAAAAAGAAGGGGCAGGTGGTGGTCGGTTTCGCCCTCGAATCGCAGAACCTCGAGGAGGTAGCCCGGGAAAAACTGGATAGAAAAAATCTGGACATCATCGTGGGGAACACTCTTGATGCCCCCGGAAGCGACTTCATCGACGGGTTCATTCTCGACAGAAACGGGAATCTTACGGAGTTCAAGGGGAGACATAAGGCAGAAGTCGCCTCAGCCCTCTTTGAGAAAATAGCCGAATTCCTGGGAGCTTGAAATTGGGGAAAGAAAACCTGGAATTCTTCCTCTGGATGAAAGAAGTCCTTGGCGTGAGCGAGGTGTTTCTCGGAGAACGCTATGAGGTGAGGGACAAGCGTTCCCTCCTCGAAGCCATCAGGAGGCAGGTCTTTCAGTGCAGAAAGTGTCCCCTCTACAGGACGAAGACGAATTACGTCTTCGGCGACGGAAATCCGGATGCCGGCCTGATGCTCGTAGGAGAGGCCCCGGGGCGGGATGAGGACCTCCAGGGCATCCCCTTCGTTGGAAGGGCGGGAAAGCTCCTCACGGAGCTTCTCGAGGAAGCGGGGCTCGACAGGGAGAAGGACGTGTATATAGCAAACGTCCTGAAGTGCAGGCCTCCGGGAAACAGGGACCCGAAGCCCGACGAGATAGCAGCCTGCAGCCCCTATCTGGACGCTCAGATAAGGATCATAAAGCCCAGGGTGCTCGGAGCCCTCGGCCGCTACAGCGGGCACTTTCTGTCCGGCCAGAATCTGCCCCTATCATCGCTCCGGGGAAGGGTTCTCCAGAGCATCTACGGCATAAAGCTCGTCGTTACCTACCACCCCGCCGCCATTCTCAGAAATCCCAATCTCATAGACCGCTCCCGGAAAGACTTCGAGCTCATGTTGAAGCTCCTCAGAGAGTAAGACAGAGCAAAAGGCAATCTTCGGCTTTTTCACATGGATTCCCATGGCGAGGACGAAAGAATCCGAGATCCTGAGAAAAACGGTCGAATTCGTCAAAAGCTGCCTCAGGGATGAGAGCTGGGGCCACGGCTGGCAGCACGCCAGAAGGGTCTGGAGAACCTCCCTGCGAATAGCCGAAAAAGAAGGAGTAAAGGTCGACCTTCTCGTCCTTCAGCTCGCGGCCCTGCTCCACGATGTCGAGGACAGAAAAATCAGGGGAAAATGCCGCTCCGTGGAGGCTTTCCTCAGGGAACTGGAACTGGAAAAGAAAAGGATCGATCACGTCCTCGAGATAGTGAGGAACATCTCCTTTAAAGGTGCCGCCGTCCCTGACAACATGAAAAGCACGGAGGGCAAAATCGTACAGGATGCCGACAGGCTCGACGCGCTGGGTGCTATAGGCATAGCAAGGTGCTTTGCCACGGGAGCCATTCTGGGAAGGTCAATCCACGATCCGAAAGCGAAACCGGAATCGCATAGGAGTCCCGAAGAGTACAGGAATTCGAAATCAACGAGCATAAATCACTTTTACGAGAAACTGCTCCATCTGAAGGACCGCCTGCACACCAGAACGGCCAGGAAAGCGGCAGAAAACCGCCACAGGTTCATGGTAAGGTTTCTGGAAAAATTCTTTGAGGAGTG
This sequence comes from Caldifarciminota bacterium, assembly GCA_011042705.1. Lineage (GTDB taxonomy): Bacteria > Hydrothermota > Hydrothermia > B15-G9 > DRBW01 > DRBW01. The sequence goes on along the minus strand of DRBW01000144.1, from coordinate 4,608 downwards.
GGAGGGAAAGGACCTGTAGTTCAACGGTTCTAAACCGCAAATTTTCCTTGACATAATAACTCTGTTTGCTCATAATTGCCGATTAGTATGAGATCCAAAGACGAATATCCTGCGAGAGAAATAGAGGAGAAGTGGCAGAAGTGGTGGAACGATAAAGGACTCTACCTGACCAAACACCCTCCGCGACAGAAGTACTACGTCCTCGAGATGTTTCCCTACCCTTCGGGAGACCTCCACATGGGACACCTAAAGAACTACGTCATAGGCGACGTCGTGGCCCGCGTGAAGATTATGGAGGGATACGACATCCTCCACCCCATGGGTTGGGACTCCTTCGGCCTCCCTGCCGAGAACGCCGCTATAAAGAAGGGAGTTGACCCCAAGAAGTGGACGGAGAACAACATAAATACTTACAGGAACACCCTCAAAAAACTGGGCATAAGCTACGATTGGACGAGAGAAATCGCGACTTCCGACCCCGATTACTACAGGTGGACGCAGTGGATCTTCCTGTTCCTCTATAAAAAGGGGCTCGCCTACAGGAAAAAGGACTACGTTAACTGGTGTCCCAACTGCAAGACCGTGCTCGCCAACGAGCAGGTTATAGACGGCAAATGCGAGAGGTGCAAGACTCCCGTGGTCAAAAAGGAACTGGAGCAGTGGTTTTTTAAGATAACCGATTACGCCGAAAGGCTCCTGGAGGACCTGAAAGAACTGGAGGGCAAGTGGCCTCCCCAGGTCCTGAAACTTCAGGAGAACTGGATAGGCAGATCCGAGGGCTGCGAGATAGTCTTCGAGCTCGAGGGAAAAGGGATCAAACTCCCCGTTTTCACGACGAGGGCTGACACGCTCTTCGGCGTCACTTTCATGACTATCGCTCCCGAGCACTATCTTCTGCCCGAGATCATCGAGGACTCACCCCACAGAGAAGAGGTCGAGGAATACGTCCGGCAGGCACTCCTCAAAAGCGAGGCTGAGAGGACCAGGGAAGAACGCGAGAAAACCGGCGTTTTCACCGGCAAGTACGCGATTCATCCCTTTACGGGGGAGAAAATACCCATCTGGGTCGGCGATTACGTGCTTGCCAACTACGGGACGGGCATAGTCATGGGAGTGCCCGCCCACGATCAGAGAGATTTTGAATTCGCAAAAAAATACGGCCTGCCCATTAGGGTCGTGATCAAGCCCGAAGACGGCGATGAACCTCGTCCGGAGGAGATGGAAGCTGCCTTCGAGGATTACGGCGTTATGATCAACTCCGGTGAGTTCACCGGGCTTCCTTCGAGGGAAGGGATAGAGAGGGTCGCCTCGAGGCTCAGGGAGATGGGCAAAGGCGGAAAGACGGTGAGCTACAGGCTGAAGGACTGGCTGATATCCCGTCAGCGCTACTGGGGTGCGCCCATCCCCATGATACACTGTGAGAAATGCGGCTACGTACCGGTCCCCGAGGACCAGCTACCCGTTCGCCTTCCTGAGGGTATCAGGGATTTCAGGCCTAAGGGCCGCTCTCCCCTGGCCGACGTCCCCGAGTTCATAGAGACAAAGTGTCCCGTTTGCGGTGGCCCCGCCAGAAGGGATCCCGATACCATGGACACCTTCGTGGACTCCTCCTGGTATCACCTCCGCTACATCGACCCGAGGAACGAGGAGATGCCCTTCGATCCGGAAAAAGCCGAGGCCTGGATGCCGGTGGACCAGTATATAGGCGGAGCCGAGCACGCCACGAAACACCTGATATACGCGAGATTCATACACAAGGTACTCTACGATGCAGGCCTCTTAAAGACGAAGGAACCCTATCTGCACCTCTTTACTCAGGGCCTGGTGCTCAAAAGGTTCTTCTGGTGCAACCACTGCTTGAGGGTTGTGGAGGAGAACGAGATAGAGAAAGGCATCCACAAAGCCTGCGGTAATCCGATCGAGGAGAGGCTGGAAATGATGTCGAAGTCCAAGGGAAACATCGTCCCCGTTGGGCCCTTCGTCGAGAAACATGGTGCCGACACTGCCAGGATCACAATACTCTTCGCCGGTCCCGCTGAAAAGGATATGGAATGGACCGATGCCGGCGTCGAGGGCGCAAGGAGGTTTCTGAACAGGATCTGGAGGCTCTACTCCAAGCACAGAGACAAATTGAGGGGAGAAATCCCCGATTTCGATCCGGAAAAACTTTCTAAGGAGGAAAAAGACCTCTACATCGCACTTCAGAAAACAATTTTTGAGGTCAGGAAGGACTCGTCGGAATTCCATTTCAACACCGCCCTGGCCCGTCTGATGGAGCTCCTGACGGCTATGAGCCGCTTCGAAAAAACCGATAGCCCCGTTTTCCTCAGGTCACTCAGGGAATACATAGTGCTCCTCGCACCCTTCGCTCCGCACCTCAGCGAGGAGCTCTGGCACTGGACCGGAGCCGAAAGTTCCGTATTCTCAAACAGGTTCCCTGAATACGATCCCAGGTATACCAGGGGCGAATTGACGGAGATAGCGGTCCAGATAAACGGAAAGGTCAGGGCGAGACTGCAGGTACAGAGAGGGCTGGAGGAGAAGCAGGTCCTCGACCTCGCTCTCAAAGAGGAAAACGTCAGGCGCCACCTGCAGGGGAAAAACATCCGCAAGACGATCTACGTGAAGGACAAGCTGCTCAACATAGTCGCAGGCTAAATCTATATAGCGCCCCCGCTTGTAGCTTTTTCTATCATTTCATCGATGGATTTTTGAAGCTCCTCGGGAAGGTCCTTGATCTTGATGTCGAGAAAGCCCCTTATTATAAGGGCTCTGGCGCTTTCCTCGTCGAGTCCTCTGGCCATGAGGTAGCTGATCTCCTCGGGGGCAATCCTGCCCACCGCCGCCTCATGGGAGAGCTCCGTGTCGCGGGTAGCTCCTTTCAGCTCAGGTATCGCGTGTATGTATCCTTTCTCCCCGAGAAGAAGCCCGGAACACTCCATGTGGCCGGACGTTTTGCTTGCCGCCCCCAGAATGTGGCCACGGGATATCACCTCTCCGCCGTTGGAGACGACCCTGCTTATTATCTCTCCCCTCGCCCCGGGCTCCTCGAGCAGTGTCGCAGCCCCGAGGTCAAAATGGGTATCGGGATGGGCGTAAACTATGGAGTAAAAACCCGAAAATCCGTCCCTCCTGACCTTCGCCACGGGGTAGGATTGAACTTTCCTCGCCGGCGTCAGGGCCACGTAATTGGAGACGAAGATCCCCTCCTCCTCCACCTCGGCGCCGGAACGGGGAAATACCTCCACCTCATAGCTCCAGTCGTGGACCATGCTGTATGTGAGGAGCGCTCCCTTTCTGACATAATATTCCGTTATGCTTATGTGCTTCCCTTCCTTTACGTAAAAAGCGCTGATACAGCCTGTAATTATATGGAGCTCCGATCCAGGCTCGGCCACGACGATGTTGTGGACCACCTGGGAGAACCTCGTGGTCTTCAGAAAGAAACACGCCTGAACGGGGGCCTTTACCTTAGCGCCCGGCAGAGCCCTTATGAAGTAACCGATAGGAGGGTTTTCGGCCGCAGTTTTCGTGTACTCGTCCCTGTCCTTCGGGACAGCCCTGAACATCAGCTCCTCGACCCAGGGATATACCTCCAGCGCCTTCTTGAGGGGCAGGATCTCGACGTCCTTCTCCTTCTTCTCGGTCTCCACGATCTGATTGTCGGTGATGAGAAAAGAACCGGCCCTGGGGAGTTTCCCCGAGCTGTCGTATCCGACCCTTTCCAGCCTTTTCAGCTCTTCCTCTGGAATTTTATCTGCCATCACGCAGCCTCTTCTCTGGATTGCTCAGCGAGAAGACACTCCACACACTCCTTATAGCCCTTTGCTTTTATCTGGCGGAGAACGTCCATGGGACTTCCGTGGCAGAGTATCTTCCCCTCCATCATCACGTGAGCTATGTCTGCATTGAGATAGTTCAAAATGTGGCCCGTATGGGTTATTATGATGCCCGATCTCTTTCTCTCCACGATGTGTTTATCTCTCTCCAGAAGCTGACCTATAAAGCGGGCGAGGAGGGTTATGTTCTCCAGGTCGACGCCCGACTCCGGCTCATCGAGCAGAACCAGCTCGGGTCTCTGAACCATAAGCTGGAGGATCTCGGAACGTTTTATCTCGCCGCCCGAGAAACCGTCGTTGAGCTCCCTGTCGAGGTGGCTTTTGAGTCCCAGCTCCTCGGCCAGTTCCTCTATAGCGGAATCGCTTCCGTTCAGCGTCGCAAGCAAAGTCCTCAGCCGCACTCCTTTTATAAGGGGAGGTCTCTGAAAGGCCAGCCCTATCCCCAGCTTTGCTCTTTCATCGGTCGAGAGTCCGAGTATGGACTTACCCTTAAATCTTATATCCCCCTTGATGACCTGAAACTGGGGAAGCCCCATTATGGTTCCGAGGAGGGTCGACTTGCCCGAGCCGTTGGGCCCGAATATCACGTGAAGCTTGCCAACGCCCACGTGGAGGTCAAGCCCTTTCAGGATCAGGTTGTCGCCGGCTTTCACCCAGAGGTCCTCTATCTCCAGAATGTAGGGGGGAGAATCATATAGTTTGCTCTCGTCTTCTAGTTTTCCTGACATCTCCGGCGTCTCCTTAGTTGCACGTATTTAAATGGTTTGAT
>DRBW01000225.1 GCA_011042705.1 Caldifarciminota bacterium | reverse complement strand
GGCTGCCAGGATGGGTGGCGGCAACCCCGAATTCAACCCAAGGCTCAGGATGGCGATAGAAAAGGCCAAGAGCTACAACATGCCCTGGGACAACATCGAGAGGGCCATAAAGAAGGGAACGGGCGAGCTCGAGGGACAGGCTTACGAGCAGGTCGTATATGAGGGCTACGGGCCCGGAGGGGCTGCCATAATGGTGGTCGCTCTCACCGACAACAAAAACCGGACTGCCGGCGAGATCAGACACATTTTCACGAAGTACGGAGGAAACATGGGCGGAGCTGGCAGCGTAGCATGGCAGTTCGAGGAAAAGGGTGTCATTTATGTCGACAGGGAAGCCGCTTCTGAGGACGAGATCCTGGAGGTGGTCCTGGATGCCGGCGCTGAAGACGTCAAGGTGGAGGAGGACAGCTACACCATCATCACGTCGCCGAAAGATTTCGAAAACGTCAAGAAAGCCCTCGATGAGAAGAACATCCCTTACACTCAGGCTGAAGTCACCATGTTGCCGAAATCCCAGGTGAAGGTCGAGGCGAAGAAGGCCGAACAGCTTCTCAGGCTGATAGAGGCTCTGGAGGATCAGGATGACGTTCAGAACGTGTACTCCAATTTCGACATACCCGACGAAACTTTAAAGGCATTCTCGGAAGCGTCGTGAAGGTTCTGGGGATAGATCCGGGGCTCTCTGCTACGGGCTTCGGCCTCATCGACGGGGACCTCAAAGTTCTCGATTACGGAGTGGTGAAAACCCGCAAGGGGGACCTCGGTGAGAGGCTCTCAAAGATCTACGATGCCGTCGAGGGGCTGCTGGAGACTCACCGTCCCACCTGGGCCGTCCTCGAAAGCGTGATTTACCATAAAAATGTCAACTCTGCTCTCCTCCTCGGGGCTGCGCGGGGCGTGACGTTGCTCGCCCTGCACAGGAAAAAGGTCAGGATAGCAGAATTCTCCCCCACGGCCGTGAAACTCGCCGTGACAGGAAACGGCAGGGCATCCAAGGGTCAGGTAGCTTACATGGTGAAGAGAATCTTCGGGCTCGAGGAAAGCGACCTTCAGGACCACATAACGGATGCTCTGGCTGTAGCTCTCACTCTTGTCTTAAAGGGAAATGATCTTCTCGCTTAAAGGAAAACTTACTAAAAAGAGTCCTGTGCTCGTAAACCTCTCGCTGATAGCTGGACTTTCTGAGGTCGAATTCGAGATCCACATTCCCGTGAGCACCTATGAGAAGCTGCCCGAATGCGGCAATGAGGTCAGGCTTTACATCTATCCCTATTTTTACAAGGGAGAGGCCCTCCTTTATGGCTTCATAAGCGAAGAAGACCGAACTATGTTCAGGGAACTCCTCAAATTGCCGGGCGTCGGTCCGGGCCTGGCCCTGCGGGTATTATCGGGAACGACGGCTGAGGAACTTCTGAAGGCTGTCTCTGAGGGGAACCTCGATCTTCTGGCTTCCATAAGGGGAATCGGGAGAAGGCGTGCTGAGAGAATAGCCTTCGAACTCGGCGGCAAGATCCCCTCCCTGAGGGAGAAAATAAGGGAGGGGAGCAAAGCCGAAGAATCGCGGGAAAAAGCCCTGGAGGCACTGCTCGCCCTGGGGTTGAAGGAAAAAGAGGCAAAAGAAGCCCTGAAGAGGGCAAGCAAAAAGATAGAAGAGGGAGCTCCCCTCGAGGAGATCATCAAGACAGCGCTGTCTCGGAAGGCCGAAAATGAGGATAACTGATCCCAAACCGCAGATAGACGAGCTGGAGTTCGACAGGGCGCTGAGGCCCAGGACCCTCGACGAGTTCATAGGCCACACGAAGCTAAAGGAAAATCTCCGTGTCTTCGCCGAGGCGGCAAAAAGAAGAGGCGAGGCGCTGGATCACGTACTCTTTTATGGTCCGCCCGGCCTCGGCAAGACAACTCTCGCCTACATCCTCTCCCGGGAGATGGGGGTCGACATAAAGTCCACGTCGGGTCCGGTCATCGAGAGGCCCGCCGACCTGGCGGGGCTTCTCACGGGGCTCAAGAAGGGCGACATCCTCTTTATCGACGAGATACACAGGCTGCCCCGAACGGTTGAGGAGTATCTCTACTCGGCCATGGAGGATTTCAGGATCGACATCGTGATCGACAAGGGGCCTGGAGCCCAGTCCATAAAGCTTCATCTCTCTCCCTTCACGCTGATAGGAGCCACAACAAGGGCTGGCATGATCACCTCTCCCCTGCTCGCCCGCTTCGGGATGAGCTTCAGGCTCGATTTCTACACCGTTGAGGAGCTATCGCTCATCGTTAAACGATCGGCCCGGCTTCTGGATGTGGAGATAACCGACGAGGGCGCCAGGGAAATCGCGGCGCGCTCCCGCGGAACTCCCAGAATCGCAAACAGGCTTCTAAGGCGAGTAAGGGATTTCGCCGAGGTCGAGGGCAACGGTGTGATCACCCTCGAGATAGCCCACTTTGCCCTGGAAAGGCTCGAGGTGGACGAGAGGGGCCTCGATGAGATGGACAAGAAGATCCTCCTGGCGATAATCGAGAAGTTCAACGGCGGCCCCGTCGGGATAAAGACCCTCTCCCTCGCGGTAGGAGAGGAGCCCGAGACCATAGAGGAGGTTTACGAGCCCTATCTCCTCAGGGAGGGTTTCATAAAGAGGACTCAGAGGGGAAGGGTCGCCACGGAGCTCGCTTTCAGGCATTTTGGCATTAAGGCAGGAGGAAACCTTTTCTGAGATTCTCCTGCCCTTGACTGATGGCCGATAGAAGGGTATATTATGATGAATTCCATCTTCGGAGGCGTGAAAAGAAATGTTTAAGTTTATCGTCGAAAAAGTTATAGGGACTCGAAACGAGCGGATATTAAAGAAGCTGTGGCCCATCGTCCACGAGATAAACCGTATTTACGAGACCTACCACACACTATCCGACGAGGACCTCCTGAAGAAAACCGAGGAATTTGAGTCCAGACTCAGGGACGGGGAGAACCCCGACAGCGTGATGCCCGAGGCCTTCGCTCTGGTCAAGGAGGCAACCCGCAGGCTCGTGGGCAAGAAGTGGACAGTAACAGGAGAGACATACGAGTGGGACATGATCCCCTTCGATGTCCAGCTTCTGGGCGCGATCGTCCTTCACCAGGGGAAGATCGCGGAGATGGCCACGGGAGAGGGAAAAACCCTCGTGGCCACGATGCCGCTGTATCTCAATGCGCTCATAGGAAGGATAAAGAACTCCGGCGTCCACCTCGTCACGGTGAACGACTACCTGGCCCGCCGCGACAGGGAATGGATGGGCCCGGTCTATGAAACACTGGGAGTCTCCGTGGGCGTGATCCAGAGCGGGATGACGCCTCAGGAGAGAAAGCCCGAGTACGCCAAGGACATAGTTTACGGAACCAACAACGAGTTCGGCTTCGATTACCTGAGGGACAACATGGTCTTCGACCCCGGTAACAGGGTGCAGAGGGGCCATTATTACGCCATCATCGACGAGGTCGACTCGATCCTGATCGACGAGGCAAGGACTCCCCTTATTATCTCGGGGCCCGTCGAGCACTCCTCGGTGGAGCAATACCGGCAGGTGAAGCCCTATGTCAGCGACCTGGTCAGGAAACAGACGCTCCTCATAAGCAAGCTTCTCACCGAAGCCGAGAGGCTCCTCAAGGAGGGCAAGCAACACGAGGCGGCGATCAAGCTCCTCCAGGTCAAGAGGGGTGCTCCCAAGTCCAAGAGGCTCTTCAAGATACTTCAGGAACCGGGGCTCATGAAGCTCGTGGACAAGATCGAGCTCGAACTCATGAAGGAGAAGAAGCTCCGGGACTTCGACGAGGAGCTCTATTACGTCGTGGACGAGAAATCCAACAGCGTCGATCCCACCGAAAAGGGCAGACAGGAGATACAGAAGAGGGAAAAGGGCCTCTTCCTCCTTCCCGACCTCGCTACAGCCATCGCCGAGATCGACGCCAGGGATGACCTCCTCCCGCGAGAGAAGTTCTACGAAAAGGAAAAGATCTACAGGGAATATGCCGAGAAGACCGACAAGATTCACGCCATAAGGCAGCTCCTCAAGGCCTATACCCTCTTCGAGAAAGACGTCGACTACGTGGTGATGGACGGGAAAGTCATCATTGTCGACGAATTCACGGGAAGGCTCATGCCCGGCAGAAGATGGTCTGACGGCCTCCACGAGGCTGTGGAGGCGAAGGAGGGAGTCAAGATTCAGGCCGAGACTCAGACGCTGGCGACCATCACCATCCAGAACTACTTCAGGATGTACGAGAAGCTCGCCGGAATGACGGGAACGGCCGCCACTGAGGCCGGGGAATTCTGGGAGATCTACAAGCTCGACGTCGTCACGATTCCCACCAACAAGCCTGTAAGGCGAATTGACTACCCCGACCTCATTTTCAAAACCAAGAAAGAGAAGTACGAGGCGGTGATCGAAGAGATAGTCAAGTGGCACAAGGTGGGAAGGCCGATCCTCGTCGGCACGACCTCCGTGGAGGTGTCGGAGCTGCTCTCAAGGCTTCTCAAAAGGCGGGGCATTCCCCATCAGGTGCTCAACGCAAAGCACCACGAGAAGGAAGCCCACATAGTGGCCCGTGCGGGTCAGTTCGGCGCCGTAACCATCGCCACTAACATGGCGGGAAGGGGCACCGACATCAAGCTGGGCAAGGGCGTGGTCAAGGCGAAGGAATGCGCCATCAACACGCCAAACCCCACTCCCGGGGTTACCTGCCCCGAGGACCCCAAAGAATGCATAAAGAAGGGCGTCCCCTGCGGCCTTTACGTGATAGGAACGGAAAGACACGAGGCGAGGAGGATAGACAACCAGCTCCGGGGACGTTCCGGCCGACAGGGAGATCCCGGCTCTTCCCGTTTCTTCCTCTCGCTGGAGGACGACCTCCTGAGGCTCTTCGGCTCGGATAAAGTCATGGAGCTCATGGAGAGGTTCGGGGGGAACAAGGACGAAGGGCCCATCGAATCGAAACTGGTCACGAGAGCTCTGGAGAACGCGCAGAAGAGGGTCGAAATGCAGAACTTCGAGATAAGGAAGAGGCTCCTCGAGTACGACGACGTCATGAACAGACAGAGGGAGGTCATCTACAACTTGAGGAACGAGATACTGGACGGCGCCAACCTCAGGGAGCTCATCCTGGGCGAATACGTGGACGAGATCATAGACGAAAAAATCGAACAGTTCGCCTCGGGCACTGACAGGAGCGAATGGGACATTGGCGGAATGAGGGCCGAGCTCGCTTTCCTCTTCCTCTCCGACTTCTCTTCCCTGGAAGAAGCTGAAACGAAGGACGATCTGAGGAAGAAAATAAGGGATGAAGTCGAAGCCCATTACAGGGAGCGGGAGGAGGCTTTCGGGGACGAGAAGATGAGGGAATACGAGAGGATAGCCCTCCTCACCACGCTGGATACGGCCTGGCGCGAACATCTCTACGCCTTAGACCACCTCAAAGAAGGTATATTCCTCAGGGCTTACGGCAACAAGGATCCCCTGGTGGAATACAAACAGGAGAGCTACAAGCTTTTCGACGAGTTGCTCACCAGGATCAGGAACGAGACAATAATGAAGCTTTTCCGCCTCCAGGTGCCCAAGCTCACCATGCCGAGGAAATACCGCGACAGAATAAGGACCTATAAGCCAGCAGCTGCCACGGCAACAGCGGCGCCCCGCGGACAGGCAGTTCCTCCCGGAAGAGCTCCCGTTACCGGAGAGATCAAGGTGGAGAAGGCGTCCAGCAGGAGAAGAAGGCGGAGCAAAAAGAAGAAAAAGTAAACTACCTTTCCCAAACCCTCTTTATAAATTCACGAAGCGATCCGTACACTTCCTCGACCGAGAGGGTTTTGAGACATTCATAGGTTCCGAGAGGGCATCGCGGCTTTCCGCAGGGCTGGCAGGGCAACCCCTTTGATACGTGGCCGTGCCTCGGGTCGCCGGGAGGGGTCCAACCAGCCGGCGAAGCGTGGGTGAAGATGGCAAAGGTGGGCGTCCCCTGGCTTATGGCTATGTGCCTCGGTCCGGAGTCCACCCCGAAGAAAAGGTCAACCAGCCGCAGAAGTGCCCCGAGGTGATGAAGGGTCTCAGTGGGAGGAGCGAGAGATACTTTCTCCGTTTTAACGGCGGCAAGCGCCGTCTCGAGCATCCCCTTCTTGTCGGGAGTCCAGATGAAGAGCACCCGGGCGTCGAATTCCTTTACAAGTCTCTCTGAAACACTGAGAAATCTGTCCAGAGGCCAGTTTCGAACCGGCGATCCCGGATCGGCGTGAACCGCGACGAGAAATTCTCCTTTTCTCCATCCTGCCTCCCGAAGCCTTTCCTCCATTGTCTTTAATATATCGTCGGGAAGGGGAAACTCGAGATCGGCGGAGAAGCCCTCCGGATCTATTCCCAGGGTTCTTAAAAATTCCAGCCTGTGAAAAACGGTGTAGGGTTTCGCCTCGTAAGGCGGTTTGACCTTGAAGTTATAGGGGAAAACCGCGTCGCCTTCGGTTATGGCGGCCCTTATGTCGGCTCCCGAAAAAGCCGTGAGCGCCATGCTCCACAGGTTGTGCATGAAGTCAAATAGGGCATAATACCTGTTTATCCTCACCGTCTTAAGCAGCTCGACAAACCGGTAATCTTCCCTTCTAAACAGCCGGGAGATATGTGGGTTCCACGCGAGGATCTCTGAAGCCGCCCTGCCCGTTAAGTAGTGGACTTCGAACCCCTTGCGGCGAAGCGCCCTTATGAGGGGAGTGTCGAGAAGGACATCGCCGATCATCCTGGTCCTGATTATGAGCACCCCGGGCTTCTTCGACACGAAGAAATTTTAAACCACG
>DRBW01000255.1 GCA_011042705.1 Caldifarciminota bacterium | reverse complement strand
CTCTTGAGCTCGGCCTCGAATTGCTCCTTACCCATACTTTCCTCTATGCTTTTAAGTTGCTCCTCCAGTGCCTGGTTGACTTCCTCGTCGGTGACAGTGATCGTCGTATCGTCTCTCGCCACCAGATAGAGAAGCTTCCTGTTTATCAGCTCATCGAGAACGTATTTCCTGAGCTCTTCGTCGGACATCTCCTTCTGTGAAACCTGTGTCCTGTAGAGGCTATAGGCTTCCTCGACTTCCGACAGAGTGATGGTCTCGCCGTCTACCTTGGCTGCTACCTTATCTATAAGTTGGCCCTCCTGTGCCCAAAGAAAGGGCAGAAAGATGAATAACAAGAGGCCCTTCCATAGATTACGGGTCATTCTCACGAACCTCCTGAGATTTTTTCCACCTCAAATTTTTTCCTCAGCGCCTCCACGAGAGAATCCTCCAGGGCTGCCCTCTTCCTCTCGTAGAGCACCTGACGTATATAAGAGCGAACTTCCGATTTCTGAGGCACCAGAGGGAACTTCTCCAGCAGTTTTATGATAACGTATTCCCCGTCGGCCGAAAAGACCTTCGAGACCTGTCCTTTCCTCATCCAGCGGAGTTTCTCCTTGAGAACCTCGGGAATGCTCCGGAACTCCAGGAATAAATAGCCCAGATTGACTGAATCCAGCTCCGTGACGTTTATGTCGCTCTGATTCCTCAGCTCTTCCATCGCGTAACGATACCTCCGGCCCCTCCGGCGGAGAAGTTTCCTTATGTAGGGAGCCCTGTTAGAATCGCTGAAAAACACGATGACTATGCTGATTCCCTGTTTGAAAAGCTCCTCCCGGTCTTTGAGAAAGTCATCAATTTCCTCGTCCGTGACGGTGAGTCCCGCCGATTTCCGCTTCAGATACTCCTGCGCCAGAAGCATCCTTTCGGACCAGAGGAGTTTTCTCTTGAGAAGCGGATCCTGGTCGAGCCCCTCTTCCCTGGCGCCGAGGTAAAGCAGGGTGTTCCTGATCCAGTTATCGAGAAGAAGGGACCTATCTTCCTCGGACCAGCTGAGTCCCGGCACCTGAAGCACTTTGAGGTCCTCCTCAAGAAGATAGATGTCGTCGACCCTCGCTATGGCCTTTCCCTGAGGTTTCTCCTCTTTTTTACAGGCCGTCAGCATTAAAACTGCTGTCAGCAATAAGAGCCCTTTTCTTTCCATTTTTTCCTCCCAGAACATTTAAGACAACCTCTCTCCTCAGGTTTAGTTCCTCATCCCCTCTATAAAGCCTGACATGGGTGGGCGTGAAAATGATCCTCTCGTAGCCCTTCTCCCTGGCCAGGATTTTGACCGAGGCTATGAAGAAAACCTCCTCGGCAAGGTCGGGCAGGGGACCAAATCGGTCCCTCAGTTCGGTTTTGATATCCTCCAGCTCCGACAGACTTTTTGCCGCGGCGATCCTCCTGTAAAAACCCACCCTGACCTCCGATTCCTCGACATAGTCGTCGGGAAGCAGTGCGGAAACCTCCTCGAGGAGGACCTCGGGCTCCTTCTGAGGCTCCTCGCCCAGAAGGCTGCTCATGGCTTCCTCAAGGAGCTGAAAATAGAGCTCATATCCTATAGCTCTCGCGTGTCCGTGTTGTTCTTTGCCCAAAAGATTTCCTCCGCCCCTGATCTCAAGGTCGGCAAGTGCAATTTTAAGGCCTGAGCCGAGATGATGATAGGTCTCGAGGGCCTTCAATCTCCTCCTGGCCTTCCGCGAGATCTCCCCCGAAACGAGAAAATATGCATAGGCCTTAATGTCCGACCTTCCCACCCTGCCCCTGAGCTGATGCAGCTCTGCCAGCCCGAAGAGGTCCGCCCTCTCCACTATGAGGGTATTTGCCCTCGGAAAATCCACGCCGGCCTCAATTATGGAAGTCGTCACCAGAAGGTCTATTTCTCCCTTGTAAAACCTCAGGTAAATATCCTCGAGCTTTTCCTTCTTCATCCTGCCATGGGAATAAGCGATCCTGAGGGTGGGAAACATGGACTTCAACCTGGAAACCACTTCTTTTATCGTCTCTATCCTGTTGTACACGTAGAAAACCTGGCCACCCCTCTGTATCTCCCTCGTGACGGCCTCCCTGATGAGGTCTTCGCTATACTCGGTGACTATCGTGACGACCTCCTGCCTTCCGGCCGGGGGCGTGAGGATCACCGAAAGGTCATAAATCCTGCCGAGAGCCGCGTAAAGAGTGCGCGGAATGGGGGTCGCCGTCATCCGAAGTGTATCCACGGTGCTGTGGAATTTCCTTATCTTCTCCTTCTGTGCGACTCCGAAGCGATGTTCCTCATCGATTATCAGAAGCCCCAGGTCCCTGAACCTGACGTCATCGGCAAGGAGCCTGTGAGTACCTATAACGATGTCCACTTCCCCCTTCTCGAGGCGGCTCAAAATCTCCCTGATCTCCGATTCCCTTCGCAGCCGCGAGATCATCTCCACGGCGATGGGATAGCCTTCGAGCCTGCTCTTGAAGGTTCGGTAATGCTGAAAGGCCAGGATCGTGGTGGGAACGAGGAAGGCAACCTGTTTTCCATCGAGGACTGCCTTGACTGCAGCCCTCAGGGCTACTTCTGTCTTCCCGAATCCGACTTCCCCGGCGATGAGGCGGTCCATCGCCCTGTCGGATTCCATGTCCTTCTTGACCTCCTCTATCGCCTTCTCCTGGTCCTCTGTCTCCTCGTAAGGAAATCTGGCCTCTATCTCCTTCTGCAGAGGCGTATCCGGACTGAAGGCGAAGCCCTTTCTGGCCTTTCGGGCAGCGTGAATCCTGAGTAGTTCGCGGGCGAACTCCATGGCCGATATCTGCGCCCTCGCCTTCTTCAGGACCCACTGATTGGAGGACAGCGACGAAAGAGGGGGCTCCGTCCTGCCCGACTGCACGAACCTCTGAACTTTTTCGAGGTTATAGACGGGCACGAAGACCTGTCCGTCCCTGTATCTCAGGGCAAGGCAATCATAGCTGGCGCCCTGGATCTCCACCTTCCTCAAGCCCTCAAACCTCGCCACTCCGTAGTCTATGTGGACGACAAAATCGCCCGGCTCTATCGCCTCGATGTCTTCTATGCGCTCCCCGAGTTTGGGCACTGCCCTCTTTTTGCGGGGAATCCTTCCGACGAACTCCGCGTCGGAGAAAAAGGCGGTCTTTTTGTCCTCAAAGATGAACCCCCTGTGCAGCGACCCCGGCAGGATCTCCGCGTCGAGCAGGTCCCGGAACCTCTCCCTCCTCCATTTTTCGCCCGAGAGAAAATAGACCCGGTAACCGAGCCGAAGGTAGTTTTCCACATCTTCCTTCAGGAGCTCGAATCGCCCGAGGTAGGCCCTGTTCGGCAGCACCCTCAGGCCCAGGTCCACAGGGCGTTCCTCAATGATGAGCAGTTCAATATGGCTTCCCCCTCCGCCGACGACTGGAATGGAAAGTGAGGAGGCTTTCCTGAAGGACCTCTGACTCTCGGGATCAAAGAGCCTTATGGACTCGATCCTGTCACCGTAAAATTCGATCCTGTGGGGGTACTCCTCGCCGCGAAGGAAGATGTCGACGATACCGCCGCGGACGGCGAACTCGCCGGGAACCTCCACATACCCGACGCGCTCATAGCCCTGTTCGACGAGAAATCTCACGAAGTCGTCTCTATCCCACCTGTCGCCCTTTTTGATTTTCTTGAAGGTCAGACGGGAGAGGAACTCTCTAACGCGGTCGGGGTCACCGTCGAATCCCGAGAGCACAACGGCTCTGGTGTCGGGGCGAAGGCATGCCAGTTCCAGATTGCCCTCCTCTACGGCTCGAAGGGGCAATCCCAGGGAGTTTATCTCATCTCTGAGAAAGGGTATCTGTTCCTCGTCCTCGGCACGATAGAGCACGTGACTGCCCAGCCCCAAATAGGCGAGAAAAAGGCTCTTGAAACCCGTGGGCCAGCGCGAATCGAAGGTCCTGAAGTCGGCGTAACCCCCGAAGAGGTCACTCAGCAGATCCCTCATGCCCCTTGATCACCTCGAGCAACGAGAACTCCTTCAGGGCCTTGAGAGTGCTCTCAAGTTTGAGTTTCTCGTCTACCTCGAGCTCGTCCAGGACCTTTCTGTCCCTCTTTATCATCTTGGCAATAGCTCTTGCCACCTCCCCCCGTACCGTCTCGTTGGTCTCGGAGAGCATCTTTTTAAGTTTGGGAAGAACGCTTGCATCTCCGACTTCGCCTATTACATAAGCCGCTGCTGCCCTCACGTACCAGTAACCCTCGTCGAGCATGGGCTCGACCTTTTTTCTGATCTCGCTCCCGAATTCAACGAGGGCCTGGGCGGCCTTTTCCCTGACGTGCCAGCTTTCCGAGTAAAGGAGGGAAAGCAGTTTTTCCTTATCTCCGAGCTCCTTTAGCATTTCAACTGCCTTTAACCTCGTCATCAGGTCTTTTGACTTGAGAAATTGTTCTATCTGTCCTCTCCGCTCTCTTTCGGTTGAGCCATCCTTCTTAGCCATTTCACGATACCTCCCATTAAGCTTTCTATACCCTCCCCAGTGAGGGCTGAAATCCTGTAAACCTCAACTCCTTCTTCGGCGGTGAAGGAGACATCGCCTTCACCGAGCAGATCGATTTTATTAAGGGCCACTATCCTCGGCCTTTTAAGCAACTCAGGATTATAAAGCATAAGCTCCCTCTTCAGGGTCTCATAGTCTCTCTGAGGGTCACCCGTCACATCGAGGACGAAGAGAAGTATCCTGGTCCTCTCTATGTGGCGCAAAAAAGCGAGGCCCATACCGCGTCCCTCATGGGCCCCTTCTATGATTCCCGGGATATCGACGACCGCAAAACTGGTGAAATCCGGCAGGTGCACAACGCCCAGGTTCGGCGTTATGGTCGTGAAAGGATAGGGAGCCACCTTGCCCGTAGCACCAGAAATAGCCTTTAAAAGCGTGGTTTTGCCGGCGTTGGGGTAACCGACAATGCCCACCTCAGCGATGAGCTTGAGCTCGAGCCTCAGCTTCCTGCGCTCTCCCTCTTCTCCCTTTTCTGCCACGCGAGGGACCCTCTGGGTGGGCGTGGCGAAGCGGGCGTTACCCCTTCCACCTTTTCCTCCACGGGCAACAAGGAGCTTCTGACCGTCCTTCAGCAACTCACCCAGTACCTCCCCCGTCTCGGCATCGTAGACAACGGTCCCGAGAGGAACCCTTATGAAAACGTCCTTTCCGGACCGTCCGGCCTTCTTGGAAGGTCCCCCCGGCCTGCCATCTTCGGCGCGGAAGACCTTCCTGTACCTGAAATCGAGAAGGGTTTTGAGGGACTTATCCCCCACAAGGTAGACACTACCACCTCTCCCGCCATCGCCGCCGTCGGGTCCGCCCCGGGGCACGAACTTCTCTCGCCTGAAATGAACAGCCCCATCGCCCCCTTTGCCGGCGATGACCTCAATGCGGGCGACGTCTACGAAATTCCTCTTCGCTTCCCTGGTAAGCGCCATAATGATTCACCTCAAAGCCCTTCGAGGATCGTGGAACCTATCGATGTAGAATTTACTATAAAAGCTCGAGCGACCTTTTTCAAGAAAACTCAATAAAAAGCCCCAGGGAGCGGGGACAGACTCCCTGGGGCAGGAGGGGGTGGTTGGATGGGGATTTTTAATCTACATCTTCAATTATAATTGCCCCAGCGGGGCACTCCTCAGCTGCCTCCTGAACATCTTTCCTGTCGCCTGTCATCTCCATACCCGGTTTCACATGGGCAAGGCCATCGTCTCCCATCTCAAAAACATCGGGAACCATATCTACACAGATCGCATCCCCAACACAAAGCTCGGGATCTATGGTTACTTTTTTAGCCATTCGATTCCGCCTCCTTTTGGTAGATTAAGCTTAAAGCTCCCCACTTCCATTTTCAACTTCCGCTCGCCTTTTGAATTATCCCTTACCTGCTCCGCGAAATAATTTTAATTTTCGAATCCCGAATTGTCAACACCCCTCTTGAGGAAGGACCTGATGTTTTTTTCCACATATTCCTTTATAAGGGGGTCGGGCGTTTCCTGTTCTGCTAGAAGGGAAATCCTGCTCCAGTCATAACCGGTTATGACGCCGGCATCCCTGTCGTAATGGATCAAAAGCCTCCCCAGATCGGAAACACCGCCGTAGGTCCTGACCATCACCGTATGAGTTACGGGATGTTCATACGCCTCCCTGATGCCTCTGCCGTCGAAACCGCCGATGATGAAATCGATGCCGGGAACAACTTCTGCCATGAGAGTATCGTGGCCGACGCCGATGTCGGTGAGGGCTATGACGATCTGGGCCCCTTTGTTCCTGAGCTCTTTCACCATCCTCCGGGCGACGGGAAGCTCCCTCAGGAAAAAGTATCCCTTAATCCTCTCGACGGGCATGTAGAGGGGCATGTATTCCGATATCAGGCCGAAAATGCCGATCTTCACGCCGCCCACGTTCAGCAACACGTAGGGGTCGACGAAATCGGGATTGCGCAATGTATCGCTTTCAAGCGTCAGGTTGGCGGATACCGTCCTGAATCTCGCCTTTCTCTTGATGACGTCGAAGGTTCGGGATCCAATGAGGAAATCGTGAACCCCGATGTTGACCACGTCATAGCCAACTCTGTTAAGTATGTCTACGGCCAGCTCGGGATCGGCGCCTTCTCCCACTATGTTACCGCCGAGGAAACTCCCCGTATCCAGAAGCAGAAGGTGATAGGAACTGTCCCTCGCTATTTCCCTCTGTTCCTGAACGGCGGTGTAAAGAGAGGCGGCTCCTCCCAGGGGCGGCGGGAAATCGGGGTTCATCCATGTCGCCGGCCTCTCCTCGAAGATCCCCCGCATATCGTTGGTG
>DRBW01000023.1 GCA_011042705.1 Caldifarciminota bacterium | reverse complement strand
GTATTTTTTGATTCTCTCCTCGTTGTCCTCCAGATCCAGGTTCAGCTGCTTGAGCTTTTTCTCCAGGTTCATCAGTTCCTCGAGGAAGGATTCGAATTTGTTCTCCTCGTCCTCGAGCTGTTTCTGAAGGATTCGGATCTCTTCAGGTATCTCGTCCTTCCTTCTCTCGATCCTATCAAGCTCCAGATCTACTCTCTGAAGCTCCAGCAGATTTTTTATCTCCTCTCTCATAGCTATCAAACCCGTTTATAATAATTCTCGGCCTTTTATATGTCAATCTTTTAATCTCTGTAAAGACCTTTTTCCTCTATGTATCTCGCCACGGAGGGCGGAACCAGGTATTTTATGGACTTTCCTTCTTTCACCCGGGACCTTATCTCGGTGGACGATATCTCGATTAAACGGGTCCTCAGGGTCACGACCCTGTCCCCGAGTTCCTCCAGGATGCTTTCGTCGAGTTCCTGATGGGGCCTCCGGAGGACGGCGATATACGATAACTCCGCGAGTCTGCGGTACTCATACCAGGTTCTGAACTGGTTGAACTGGTCGGCACCCATGAGGAGATAATATTCCCCCTCGGGGCCGAGTTCCTCTTTCAGCTTTTTCATCACCAGGTAGGTATAACTCTTTTCCAGGGAAAGCCTTCCCTCGATGTCGAGGGGGTGGAACTGCGGATTGTCCTCCGTGGCCAGTCGTGCCATTTCAAGGCGGTCATCGAATCCGGCCCTCGATTCCTTGTGGGGAGCGTTATAACTCACCAGGAAATAGACCCTGGTCAATCCAAGGATCTCGAGGGCATCGAGGGCGACTATCAGGTGCCCCGTGTGTATGGGGTCGAAACGTCCTCCGAAGACCCCTATTTTCTCCATCAACGGTTTCCCTTCAGGATTTTTTTCCTCATCGATGATGCCCTCTCGGCGATGTCAGGGGAGATGTCGGGGTCCGCGATGATGCTGTCGAGCAGTGCGATGGCAGAATCCCTTTCGCCCTCGAGGTACTCGACCCTGGCGAGGAGGAGTTTCCCTTCCTGGGCGGATTTCGTCCCGGGATAGTTGGCGAAGAGGTAATCCAGATAAATCCTCGCGGAGCCGTATTTCCCCAGGACCTCGTATAGCTTCGCGGCTCTGAGGGTTTTCGCCGCGAGCCTTTCTTTCGCCCTTTTGAGCAGGTCGCGGGCCTCATCCGTTTCCTCTCCGCTCTGATACCTGCTGAGGAAATCCCTGAGTATTTCAATGGCTTTTTGCGTGTCGCTCTGATCCAGTTCCGGGTCCTTTGATTTCATCAGATAAGCTCTGGCGAGATCCAGATAGGCCCTCCTCCTGTATTCGCTCCCCGGAAAGCTTCTCAGGAAGAACCGGAATTCCGATATGGCGCCGTCATAGTCGCCTGTCAAGAGGTGACATTCTGCGAGGAAAAACTGCGCGTCGTCGGCATAGATGGATGTGGGGTACCGGAAGAGAAATCCCTCAAAAGCTTCCTTGGCTTTCTCGTATTTGCCGCGGTCGTATAGGTTTTTCGCATATTCAAAATAGGAAGCCGGCCCGGAGAGATTGCCCCTTTCGGCTTTTTTCGCGCAGGAAATTAGCGCCAGAACTATAAAAAGAATCGAAAGGCTAAACTTCCCCATTTGGCGCTGAAATCATAAAGCAGATGGATTGCCCGGTCAAGCTTTCTCCGTCAGCATCAGCCATCAGGGCGATGGATACCCCCGCTCTCTGGGTTTCTATTGAGAACATTTCTCAATTATTGACAAAATCCTGGGGATGGTTCATATTTGATCTTGATGAAGTCGGTAATAACTGCTTTTTTCGTATCTGTCGGATTCCTGTTGGCTTCGGGACCTCAAGAGGAGGTAAAGGCTGTGAGAGTCACGATAGTCTTCAATAACGTGATAGGCAGGGAAGACCTGGGTTATGGGTGGGGCATGGCTGCCTATGTGGAAGGATATGAGAAGAAGATACTTTTCGACACCGGCGATAACGGGACCATTCTGCTCAAGAACCTGCAAAAACTCGGTATAAAACCGGAGGACATAGATTTTGTGTTTCTCAGCCACGCTCACGAGGACCACACCGGAGGTCTGTGGAGCTTTTTGAGAGAAAAAAGCGACGTCACCGTTTGTCTTCTCAGGAGCTTTCCGGCCAGCTTCAAGGCAAGGGTAAAGGAGATGGGTGCCACGGTTCTGGAGGTCGACGAGCCTGTTGAACTTCTCCCCGGTGTCTGGACCACTGGGCCTCTGGGCGAGGCTATCGAAGAACAATCACTCATACTCAGGACTCAGGAGGGCATCCTTATCCTCACGGGATGCTCTCATCCGGGCATAACGAACATCGTCAAAAAGGCGAGAGAGCTCTTCCCCGAAGACAGGCTTCTCTTCGTGACAGGCGGATTCCACCTTCTTTCGACGCCACGCGGTATAGTTCGCAGAATAGCGGAAGAGCTGAAACAGCTGGGTGTGGAGAAGATCGGGCCGAGCCACTGCACTGGCGAGGAGGCCAGGGAGATCTTCAGGGAGGTCTTCGGCGAAAACTTCGTTGAAGCCGGAGCCGGAACCGTTTTCTCATTTTGAGATGATCAGGTATTACCCCTATCGATATTGCCCTTTCTGCGGAAGCCCCCTCAAACGGAAAAAAGTCGAAGGAAAATTCAGGCTCTTTTGTCCTTCCTGCGGCAGAGTCATATACGAGAATCCTGTGCCGGTCGTGGCCGTCGTTGTTCGGAATGGGGAGAGGGTGCTTCTGATCCGACGGGGAATACCACCACAGCGCGGCAAGTGGGCTCTGCCGTCGGGATATATGGATTTGGGAGAGGAACCCGAGAAGACGGCTCTGAGGGAGCTCGAGGAAGAAACGGGGATCAGGGGCAGAGTAAAGTCGCTCCTCGGGGTTTTTTCGCAGAAGAGCCCCGTTTACCGGCAGGTGGTTGTCATAGGCTACGAGGTGGAACCTCTGGAGCTGAAGATCAGGCCCGGGGACGACGCCGATGAGGTTGCCTTTTTCGATGCCGACAGGCTGCCCGATATCCCCTTTTCGAGCCACAGGGAGATTATCAGAAAGGCTTTCGAGAGCTCCGAATGATTTTTCCCTCAGGTTTTTTGATGACAGGAGAGCGCTTTTGTCTCCTTTTCACAATTTTCGGGATCAGGATACCCAGAGGAGCCGATGGATCGTTCCCGAAGTAGATGTCCCCGAAGTTGGGGTAAATATATGGGGAACCGTAGCCGGAAGTCAGATGGGGTGAGAAAGTGATGCTCGTCTCAATCATTCTAACGGCGGCAGTTTTCGTCCAGGGATCGGTTCTCCCGAAAGGCCGTTTTTCAAACGATGAAGACCCCATGAAATGCGCGGAGCGGGCATATACGATGCCCTCTCCCGACGGGTCGGATACGGCCTTCATCTGCAGGAGCGACGGGAGGGTGGATATCTGGATCTCGGCGAGCGGGCTATCACGGAATATCACGTCGGGGCTTCCCGAATCACTGTGTCTTTTTCCCGACTGGTCGCCCGATAGGAATCGTCTTTTGTTTTTCTCCTATGACCCCGAATCGCTACCTTACTCACGGAGAGAGGGCGAGATATGGATTTACGACCTCAGGAACGCGGGAACGGAGAAAGTAGAGGTCGAGCTTTCCCGTGGCGAGAAATTGCGCGTGAGAGCGCCCTTCTGGATGTCTGAGGAGACAATAGCCTTTCTGGGTTGCAATGAGCCCTCCGGGAGGAATTTCGATCTTTACAGTTACGACCTGACAGCCCACAGGCTGGAGGTACTGGACAGAAACCCTCCTCACTTCAGATGGGGCGACGCGGGCAGTTCCCACTTTCTTTCTGAAGCTCCCCTGTCGGGCCCGGAAAACCTCAGGGTTATCGAGGTTGCGCTCGGATTGAATCGAGAACAACGCTTTCAGATGGATTCTATTTTGAAGGCAGAGAAGAGAAAACTGCACCTAATAAAGGCTCGTACCGATTCTATAATGCGCGATAGATCGCTGACTGAGGAGGAGAAAAGGAGGCTCATCATGGAGTTCCTTGAGAAAGAGGGGGATTATGAAGGGATCAGGAGGAGCACGACCGACGGACTTGAGAGGCTTCTCGGACCCCGGAAGTTTGATCTCTTCAGGGACGTCGTCGAGAGTCTATGGTTCCTTCAAATGGCAGTGCCAGCTCTGGAGATCCGCCGCTAAGGTTAGGGGAATGATCGGTGATTGTTGAGCTGTCCGATACACGGTGAATGTCAGACGGAAACTGCTGTGTCGCCTTAAGGGCTTTATGGGAGATTCCGAAGCCGGGACCTTGAAATTGCGGGATTTGCGATTTATCATTTGAAAGTGATGAGGCGCTGGGGGAGCTGGGTAAATCCCGGCTGAGAGGGCCTCGTGGCCGACCCCTGGAACCTGATCCGGGTAATGCCGGCGTAGGGAAGCGCGACTTCCTTCCGCAGCTTTCCCCAGTTGCCCTATTGCGGGGAAATGAATATATGGGACGAAATTGCATACAGGTATGAATCCTGGTTCGAAACTCCTCTGGGAAAGAGGGCGGACAGAGCCGAGAGGAATGCCCTTCTGTCACTGCTCGAGGATTTCGAGGGCCGGTACGCCCTTGAGGTGGGCATAGGTACCGGACATTTCGGATGTATGCTCGCACGGAGGTTCGACCTCGTGGGCCTTGATCTTTCCGCCGGGATGTTGAGGATCGCGAGGGAGAGGTGCGGAGACGATCTTCTCGGGCTTGTGAGGGGAGACGCCCTGAGGCTTCCCTTTAAGGACGGCATTTTTGACCTGGTTTACGCCATAACGGTGCTGGAATTTCTCGGGGATCCCCGAAAGGCCATAGGGGAGATGTTCAGGGTGACAAAAAAGGGCGGGGGAGTGCTTCTCGGCGTTCTGAACAAGAGGAGTTCCTGGGCAAAGAAGAAGAAACCGGGGACTATCTACGAGAAAGCCCACTATTTTGAACTGGGGGAGCTTCTACCGTTACTGAGATCGCGCGGGAGGACGGTGTGGACGTCGGCCGTCTTTTTCCCGCCGAAAGAGATCTTGAGCCGTTTCTCCGTAATACTGGAACCATTGGGCAGGCTCCTGCGCAGGGATAGAGGTGCCCTTCTCTTCTTTCTGACGATCAAGGGAAGATGAAGCTCATCGCGCGCGACATAAGAAAAAAGATGGACGGACTTCCGGTGCTTGAAGGGGTTAGCGTCGAGCTCGACGAGGGGGAGTTCGTGACGATTGTCGGCCCCTCCGGATGCGGAAAGACAACATTTTTTAACGTTCTAATCGGGCTCACCTCCTGCGACGGTGGGGAGATAGTTTACGAGGGAAGGAAGGTGGAAAACCTGCGGGGTCTCGTGGCTTATATGCAGCAGAGAGACCTCCTCCTTCCCTGGAGGACCCTTCTGAGGAACGTCCTCCTCGGGCCCGAAATCCAGGGCAAACTCGACGACGGGGTCCTCTCGCGCGCGAGGGAGCTGCTCTCCTTTTTCAGGCTTGATAACTTCGCAGATATGTATCCAGCGCAGCTTTCGGGAGGAATGAAACAGAGGGCGGCGCTTGCCAGGACGCTCATGTTCGGGAAGGAGCTTCTGCTCCTGGACGAGCCGCTTTCCGCTCTCGATGCCATCACCAGGAGGAAACTGCAGTCCTATCTCATGGCCCTTTCGGAGAGGTTCGGCAAATCGGTCCTGATGATCACCCACGATGTGGAGGAGGCCCTTCTGCTTTCGGACAGGATCTACGTCTTCTCGGCGCTCCCGGCGAGGGTCAGAAGGGTGATAGAGGTGGGAATGGAAAAACCGAGGTCCATAGCGGATAAGCGATTTCTCGAACTGAAAGAGGAAATCCTCGGTGAGCTCCTCGAGGAGGTCCAGAATGGATCGTAGGAACTTTTATCCTGCCCTCATACTCCTCGTTCTGATCGCAGTCTGGGAGTTTCTGGTCAGGGTCTTTGACGTTCCCTTTTACATCCTTCCTCCTCCGAGCGGCATTTTTCAGACCTTCGCGTCTAACTTCTCTCTCCTGCTCAGGCATACCCTGGTCACCCTTGAGGAGATCGTGCTCGGCATTCTCCTCGCCCTCGCCCTGGCTTTCCCTCTTGCCCTTGTCATGTTCTTCAGGAAATCCTTGGAGAGGGCTTTTTATCCGCTCCTTATAGCGTCACAGGCCATTCCCGTTTTTGCCCTTGCCCCTCTCTTCGTTTACTGGTTCGGCTACAGCATCCTATCGAAGGTCCTGATGGCGGCTCTGATTGTGTTTTTCCCCATCACCCTGAACCTCCTGCAGGGGATAAGGGATGCCGACAGGGACCTTGTGGATTTGCTGTGGGTGGCCGGCGCCACGAGGTGGCAGATCCTGTGGAAGATAAGGTTCCCCTGGGCCCTTCCCTTCCTCTTCGCCGGCCTGAAGATAGGGGTGTCGGTTTCCACCATAGGTGCTGTTATCGGAGAGTGGGTCGGCGCAGAAAGGGGCCTCGGTTACCTCATGCTGCACGCCAACGCCCAGCTGAGGATCTCCCTTATATTCGCCTCTATTTTGATTCTGTCAGCGATAGGGCTCGCCCTTTTTTACGGTGTCGAACTCCTTGAAAGGGTTTTTCTTCCATGGAAAAGGAGGGAAAGAAAATGGGAGGAAAAGGGATGAAGAGGTTGTTTTTCCTGGGCCTCGCGGCGGCGATGTTTCTTGGATGTGGCGGCAAGCCGAAAAATCGGCTTACCCTCGTTCTCGATTGGTTTCCCAACGCCGACCACGTGCCCATATACGTGGCGAAGGAGAAGGGCTTCTTCGCCGACGAGGGAATCGATCTCAAGATAGTCGTTCCCTCAGACCCTTCCGATCCGCAGAAGCTTGTTGCGAGCGGTAAAGCGGATATAGGGGTCAGCTATATGCCACAGGTGGTGATCGCCCGCTCGGAGGGTTTGCCAGTGAAGAGCATCGGTGTCCTCGTCGCCCATCCCCTGACGACTATACTGTTTCTCGAAGAGTCGGGAATTAAGAAACCTGAGGATCTGGAGGGCAAGAGGGTAGGGTACTCCGTGCCCCACATGATGGAGATCCTCTTCAGGGCTTTCTGCGAGAAAAACGGAGTGGATACCTCAAAGATTGATCTGATACACGTGGGGTTCAACCTGACTCCATC
>DRBW01000164.1 GCA_011042705.1 Caldifarciminota bacterium | reverse complement strand
GTTAAATTTAAACTTTTGGATCAAAAAGGTCAAGGAGAATGCGTTGTAACCCTCATCTTGACAGCGAGAGAAGACCTTAATATAATTGAACCAGTACGAAGGTTCCCGGAGAGGTGCCCGAGCGGCCGAAGGGGCACGATTGGAAATCGTGCGAGGGGTTAAAAGCCCCTCCGCGGGTTCGAATCCCGCCCTCTCCGCTTTTTTGCAGTAGCAATTTTTGAGGCATTGTTGTGTTCATCCTTCCCGTGACATCCTTTCCCATAATCCTTCAGACGGCCTGGCTCTCAATTGCACTGAGGGCTTTCTGGATTTATAATAGTTATCTCAAAGTCCCCCTGGAGGTATAAGGATGGCAAAGAAAATAAAGGTATTTACTGAATGTGGACCTGTTCTTGAGGTCGAAGAGGGAACCAGGATAATGGACATCCTGGACGATCTGGTTGCCGAGCCTCGCGAACATCCCATTGTGGCGGCCCATGTGGAGAACAAGCTGGTCAGCCTCCATTACATGCTGCTCCACGATGCACACATAAGGCTGATAGACCTCTCTCATCCCGATGGTCAGCGCGTCTACGAAAGGAGCCTGGCTTTTCTCCTCACCTACGCCTTTCAGCAGCTCTTCCCCGATAAAAAGATGAACATCCTCTATTCCTACAGGAACGGAATCTACTGCGAGCCCGAGATGGGCGAGCCCATGAGCCCTGAAGACGTGCAGAAATTGAAGGAGGAAATGCATCGCCTCATAGAGAAGGACCTTCCGATAGAACAGCAGACTGTCGACGAGGAGACAGGGATCAAGATCTTCAGCTCGATGGAGAGGCGGGAAGATGCCGTGAGGCTGTTCAAGTATATGCCCGAGCATCAGAGGATATACCTCTACAAGATTGGCAACTTCATGGATTACTCCTATCTTCCTCTCGCCTACAGGACCGGCATGCTCTCAAGGTTCGACCTCCTCCATTACCCTCCTGGCCTCGTGCTCATCCTCCCCGACCGTCTTAACCCTGCCCGTGTTCTCCCTCTGAAAAAGCAACCCAAGCTTTTCGCCACCTTTGAGGAGTCCAAGCGGTGGGCCGCCATCCTGGGCGTTATGGACGCCGGCGCCCTGAACAGGGTCATAGCTTCCGGGGATGTCTCCGACTTCGTCAAGATCGCCGAGGCGCTTCACGAAAAGAGGATTGCCCAGATAGCCGACGAGATAACCAGGGACTACGACAGGATCAAGATAGTACTCATAGCCGGCCCCTCCTCTTCGGGCAAGACCACCTTTTCCAAAAGGCTCGCCATTCACCTCCGGGTCAACGGCAGGAACCCGGTCGCCCTTTCCCTCGACAACTACTTCCTCGACAGGGACAAAACCCCCCGGGATGAAAAGGGAGAGCTGGATTTCGACACGATAGAAGCTCTCGACCTCCCCCTCCTGAACGATCACCTCTATAAACTGTTGAGGGGAGAGGAAGTGCAGATACCCAGGTTTAACTTCAAAACGGGGAAAAGGGCAGAAACAACTACTCCGCTAAAACTTGAGCCCGATCAGATACTCATTGTGGAGGGAATTCACGCCCTGAACCCGAGGATTTCAGAGCTGATCCCCCCGGAGAAAAAATTCAGGATTTACGTGAGCGCCCTGACCCAGGTTAATATAGATTCCCACAACAGGATTTCCACATCCGATACGAGGCTTATCAGGAGGATCGTGAGGGATAAACTCTTCAGAAATCACTCGGCAAAAGATAACCTGAAGATGTGGCCAAAGGTAAGAAGGGCTGAGGAAGTTCACATCTTCCCCTATCAGGAGAACGCCGATACGATGTTCAATTCCGCACTGATCTATGAGCTCGCCGTCCTGAAGCTCTATGCGGAGCCACTGCTCGAGGAGATAGGACCTGAATCTCCCGAATACGCCGCTGCTGTGAGGCTAATAGGCCTCCTTTCCCATTTCCTCGGCATGCTTCCTGACGAGGTGCCCCCCACATCGATCCTCAGGGAGTTCATTGGAGGAAGCAGCTTCCGGTATTGATAACCGTCCAGAGGTCCTGAGCGCTTCTTCCTCCCGGGTCAAAGACTTTAGACCATATGCAAAAATTCAAATTTTTGGCTTTAATCAAGGGCTTGAAAGTACCTCCCTCCTGGTTCAAAATAAAGCTATCTCGAAAGGAGATAAATGGAGAGGTTGAAAGACCATCCAGTTCTCGATTTTGACCGCGGCGAAAAGGTGATTTTTTATTTCGAGGGAAAGCCTATAGAGGGCTATACCAACGAGACGATAGCAGCAGCTCTTCACGCCGCCGGTATAAAGGTTTTCAGCTACTCCCCCAAAAAGAAGAGGCCGAGAGGCTTTTTCTGCGCCGTGGGAAAGTGTTCCTCCTGCCTGATGGTGGTGGACGGGAGACCGAACGTCAGGACCTGCATGGAATACGTGAGGCCCGGTATCCACGTCAGGCGTCAGCGTGGCCTCGAAAAACTGAAGGGAACGGAGGAATGAGCGAGAAGTTGGATGTTCAGCTCGCCGTCGTGGGCGGCGGTCCTGCAGGACTCGCGGCGGCTCTCGCGGCTTCCCGATTCGGCTTAGAGGTCCTCCTCATCGATGAGAACAAAGAGCTCGGCGGCCAGCTCATAAAACAGACCCACAAGTTTTTCGGCTCCCACAACCACATGGCGAGCGTGAGGGGCATAGAAATAGCCAATCGGCTGAAAAAAGAGATCAGGGAGAACTCACACATAACCGTTTTCCTCGACACCACTGCTGTCGGCTACTACGAAAACGGCGAACTCCTCCTCTATCGAAAATCTCCCGAAGAAAAACTCGTCTCCTGTTTCCCGAAGGCAGTGATCTTTGCCACGGGCGCCAGGGAGAACATGCTCGCCTTTCCGGGCAACGACCTTCCCGGTGTCTACGGAGCCGGTGCCGTCCAGACCCTGATGAACGTTTACGGAGTGCTGCCAGCCAGGAAAATCCTGATGGTGGGCTCGGGAAACATAGGGCTCATCGTATCCTATCAGTTACTCCAGGCAGGAACGGAAGTGGCTGCGATCGTGGAAATCCTGCCCTGGATAGGAGGATATATCGTACATGCCTCGAAGGTCCGGCGCTACGGCGTCCCAATTCTAACCCGCCATACCATAATTGAAGCGAGGGGAAAGGAATGGGTCGAAGAGGCAGTGATCGCAAAAGTGGGAGAGGATTTCAACCCCATCGAGGGGACGGAGAAGGTTCTGGAAGTCGACGCCGTATGCCTGGCCGTCGGACTCTCTCCCATAGTCGAGCTGGTGCGTCAGGCCGGGGTTTACACGCCTTATATCCCGGAGCTCGGGGGTCTTGTCCCCTGGCACGACGACGACATGAGGACAAACCTGCCGAACGTTTTCGTCGCGGGAGATCTGGCAGGAATCGAGGAAGCGACGACGGCCATGCTCGAAGGAGAGCTGGCGGCCCTTTCGGCCGCCGAATACTTCGGGGTAAAATCCGAAGAGATCCAGAAGATGAGAAAAGACAGAAAGGCGCGGCTCGAGGAGTTACGGGCCAGCCGTTTCAGCGACAAAGTTAAGAATGGCCTCCAGAAACTGGCGGCGAAAAGACCGAAATGAAACTGTTCGAGACCGGTATACCAGATAGAGAGCTCCTCGAGGGGCTCGCACCCCCGCCTGACAGGGCGAAGCCCCTCGCGGTTCTCGAGTGTTTCGAGGAGTTCCCGTGCGATCCATGCAAAGCCGTTTGTCCCACCGATGCCATCGTCATGAACAGGATAACCGACATACCCCGGCTCATCCCCGAGAGGTGCACGGGCTGTGCGAAGTGCGTCGTGGCCTGTCCCGGACTCGCCATTTTTATGGTCTGGCCGAAGAAAAATCTGGTCTGGGTTCCCCATGAATTCGTCCCGATCCCCGAGAGAGGCGAAATAGTGGATGCCCTCGACAGGGAGGGAAATGTGATAGCTCAGGCCGAGGTGAAGGCCGTCATGAACGCCCGAAAGAAGCTGGAAACCACCGTTGTCTGCGTTCAGGTGCCGAAAGAGCTGCTAATGGAGGTAAGGGCCATAAGGGTCAGGGAGAAGAAAGATGCAAGGGATTGATAAAAGGGGCGATCCGATCATATGCCGTTGCAACGACGTCACCGAATCGGAAATCGTTGAGGTCATAAAAAAGGGCTTCACGGACATCGAGGAAATAAAGAGGCTCCTCAGGATCGGAATGGGCCCATGTCAGGGCAGGACCTGCATCCCCCTCGTGATGAGGATAATCGCCCGCGAAACGGGCGTGAACGTTGACGAAATAACACCTCCCACGTCGAGGCCACCCATAATTCCCATCCCTATCGAGGTGGCGAGGAAAGCAGCGGAGTAAAAAATGAAAAAAGGCTACGAGGTAGTCATAGTCGGCGGAGGAATCATAGGAAACGCCGTCGCTTATTATCTGGCGAAAGAAGGCCAGAAAGACGTGCTCGTCATCGAGAAGAACTATATCTCCTCGGGCTCTACGGGGCGTTGTGCCGGGGGAATAAGGCAACAGTGGGATTCCGAAGCCAACATAAGGCTCGCCATGGGCAGCGTAAAGATCTTCGAGGGCCTGGAGGACGAGCTTGGATTCCCCACAGAGTTCTACCAGGGAGGATACCTGCTTCTGGCCCACACCCCCGAACACATGGAATGGTTCAAAAAGCGGGTCGAGCTCCAGCGCTCCCTTGGCCTGGACGTCAGGCTCATCGATCCCAAAGAGGCGAAGGACATCGTGCCTTACATCAACACCGAGGGCCTGCTGGGAGCCACTTTCTGCCCTACCGATGGCCATGCCAACCCTTTCTACGTCACCTTCGGCTATTACAAAAAGGCCCAGGAGCTGGGAGTTCACTATCTCATAGGTAAAGAGGTCGCTGGTATAGAGGTCAGGGAAAGCAGGATAAGAGCCGTAATTCTTTCCGACGGTTCCAGGGTGGAGGCGAGGAACCTCGTGAACGCCGCCGGGGGCCATGCCCGGGATATAGCACGGATGGCGGGAATAGATATACCGGTGAATCCACAGCGCCACGAGATCCTCGTCACAGAGCCCATAGGGCATCTCTTCGATCCGTTGATAATTTCCTTCAAACAGGGAATCTATTTCCGGCAGGAGTTGAACGGAGGCGTCCTGATGGGCTACGGCGACCCAGAGGAGCCCTGGAGTTACAACGTCAGGTCCACGTCAAGATTTCTATTCAACATGACCAAAAAAGTGACAGAAGTGATGCCCATTCTGGATCAGGTACGGGTCCTCAGACAATGGGCGGGCCTCTACGCTATGACCCCCGATGCCCAGCCCATAATCGGGGGCGTTGAGGAGGTGGAGGGTTACTATCAGGCCGTGGGCTTCTCGGGGCACGGCTTTATGGTAGGCCCAAAAACCTCCGAGCTCCTGGCGGAGCTCATCCTCACTGGCAAAACCTCCCTCTCCCTCGAACACCTCAGTCACAAGAGGTTCAAAGAGGGAAAGGGCAAAATCGAAAAAGCCGTTATCTGAAATTCAGTTCAGCCGGCGCTTATCAACCCTTTCCGGCCATCTCCTTCTTCAGTGCGTTGCCCAGACGCCTGATTCCTTCTCTGATCCTGTCGGGTCCCATACAGGAGAAATTGAGGCGGAAGGTGTTCCTGCCGCTCCCATCGGGATAGAAGGCATAGCCGGGCACAAAAGCCACCTTCTCCTCGAGGGCCTTATGCATGAGCTTCTCGGAGTCGATGTGCTCCGGCATCCACACGAAGAGGAAAAGCCCTCCCTGGGGTCTCGTCCAGGTCAGCCCTTCGGGGAAATACTCCTCCATCGCCTCCAGCATGCAGTCCCTTCTCTCCTTGTAGACCTTGCGTATTTTCTTCACGTGGCTCTTCAGAATCCCCCTCTGGCATATGTCGTTGGCAACATACTGGACGAAGGTGCTCGTGTGCAGGTCCGCCCCCTGCTTGGCGAGGACGAGTTTCTTTATCACCCTCTCCGGCGCGATCATCCAGCCGAGGCGGATGCCGGGAGCAAGGGTTTTTGAAAAGGTGCTCAGGTATATGACGTTTTCCTTGTGAAGGGATATGATGGGCTCGATGTCCTCTCCCTCAAACCTCAATTCTCCGTATGGATCGTCCTCCACAATGAAGATACCGTATTTTGCTGCGAGCTCAACGAGTTTATGCCTGCGCTCCCTGGCAAGGGTCGTTCCCGCCGGATTGTGAAAATTGGGGAGGACATAGATGAACTTCGGCTTTTCCTTCTTGAGAATGTCCTCCAGGAGGTCCACCCGCATGCCGTCCTGATCGAGGGGCACGGTCACATATCGAGGTGCGTAGGCGTTCCAGGCCTGAAGGGCGCCCAGATAGGTGGGGGCTTCCGTCAGGATCGTGTCCCCGGGATCTATGAAAACCTTGCCTATGAGGTCGAGAGCCTGCTGAGAGCCACAGGTCAAAAGGATGTTCTCGGGCTCTGCGGGCACACCATACTTCCTTACCTTCTCGGCCAGATACTCCTTCAGGGGAGGAAAACCCTCAGTAGGCCCGTACTGAAGGGCCCTCTGACCGTCGTGTTCGAGCACATAGGCACAGGCCTCTCTGAATTCCCTGACGGGGAAAAGCTCGGGAGCGGGAAGTCCCCCTGCGAAAGAAATAACCTCGGGTTGCATGGTTACTTTCAAAAGGTCCCTTATTATGGAACTGGTCATCTTCCCCATCCTGCTGGAATAGACTTCATCCCAGTTCGTCGTCCACTTTCCCGTGAGTGAAGAGCTCATGAAAGAACCTCCTTCTTTTTTGTTTAGTTTTGTTAAAGTATAACCCATTCCGGAGCAGATAACAATCTGACCGGAATCCCCAAAGGGACAATAAAACTTGAAAATTCGGGGTTCAAGCTGACTTTCAAATATGCGAAATTTACCATTTCCTTGTAGGTAGCTTTCTCATATAAAAAAGATGCCCGCCGTACTCGAGCTCGAGGAGTTTCCCCTCGCTGATCAATTTCCTGACGACGTCGAAGGAGAGCCCGTTTTCCCTGAGATACGCCTCCAGTGCATCCTCTCTCATCGGATGTACCGAAGTTATCCCCAGCAGGTCCTCCACCGGATCGCCGGTGGAAAGGAAATCCTCGCCCTCAAATCCGACCAGAAACTCGACTCTGCCCGGCTCGAGGGCCCCGGAGAAAGCGGTATAGGCCGAAGCGAGGGTTGTTTCGTCAGCAGGTGCCACCCATTTCTCCGCCGGCGG
>DRBW01000109.1 GCA_011042705.1 Caldifarciminota bacterium | reverse complement strand
TGGCGCGAGAAGGGTTTTAACGGGAGGGCGCGGGTGGCCGAGAGGTGGAGGGAGTTCTACAGGAGCGGAATCGAGTTTTTCGAAAGCTGGAATTCCGATCTGATAGCCGCCATCAGGGAGCTTTACCACGGGGGTCACATAGAGGTGATAACCTCGGCCGCAACCCACGGGTACCTGCCTCTCCTCAAGAGAGATGAATCGGTAAGGGCACAGATAAGGCAGGGGATCAGGACCCACAGGAGGCTCTTCGGCAGAGATCCAGTGGGGATCTGGCCGCCGGAACTGGCCTACAGGCCTGCCTATCGCTGGGCCACCCCCTTCGGTGGCGAGCCTTACGACAGGAAGGGACTTGAGGAATTCTATTTCGAGGAAGGCCTCAAGTATTTCATAGTCGATGCCCATCTTCTGAAGGGCGGAAGGGCGATAGGCACTTACCTTTCCCTCTTCGAGGGCCTCAGGGCGCTCTGGGAGAGGTTCGAGAAGGAATACAGGGAACTGGAGGAGAGAGAGAGGAGTCCCCATTACCCTTACTATGCATCTTCGGGCTCTGAGCCCAAACCGGTGGCTTTCTTCACCAGGGATACCCAGACTGCCCTTCAGGTCTGGTCCCGGGAATGGGGGTATCCGGGCGATCCGGCCTATCTGGAGTTTCACAAAAAGCACTTCCCCGGAGGCCACCGTTACTGGAGGGTAACTGATCCCAAGGCTGACCTGGCCGAGAAGTGGGACTACGATCCGGATCTGGTCGAAATTCCCCTCAACAATCAATCCGATCACTTCGTCGGGCTCATCCACGGCATTATTGCCTCGGAAAAAGCGGGATCAAAGCCTCCGGTGGTCGTGGCGCCCTACGACGCCGAGCTGTTCGGCCACTGGTGGTTTGAAGGGCCAAGGTGGGTTTACCTCGTGTTGAAGAAGTTGAGTCTCTCCGGGGAGGTCGAATCTATCACCCTGGGCGAGTATCTCGAGAAATTTCCCCCCGAAGAGGTGCTTTCCCTTCCCGAAGGGTCCTGGGGGGAGGGAGGTTTTCACTGGGTCTGGCTGAACGAATGGACGGAGTGGACCTGGAAACACATCTATCAGGCCGAGGACAGGATCCTGGAGATCCTTAAGAACGGGCCCGAAAGGGCTTACGCGGAGCTTCTCATAAAAGAGCTCTTCCTGCTTCAATCTTCCGACTGGCAGTTTCTCATAACCACCTGGAGCGCCAGGGACTATGCCGAGAGGCGGTTTTCGGAACATTTCGAGGATTTCAACAGGATTTCGTCGATTATCGAGAAAAGCTTCCGCGGGGAGAAGATAACCGCGGAAGATCTGAGATATCTTGAGGAGATAAAGAACAGGGACAGGCTTTTCCCCGATGTAGATCCCGGGGATTTTACCACCGAGAAGACGCGATAGAGAGGAGGAAGATGCGATGAAAGTTGTCTTTCTTACGTCGGAAATGTATCCCTTTGCGAAAGTGGGCGGGCTGGCCGACGTTGCCGGTTCCCTTCCCCCGGAGCTGAAAAAAGCCGGGGCCGAAATACACGTTTTCATGCCCTTCTGGAGCCGTTCGATAGACCCTTCGAAGTTCGAGATAGCCGATACGGGTGTCTCGATCAGGGTCAAAATCGGAGGGGAAGAACTCGGTTCCAGGGTCCTGAGGTCGTCCTATAAAGGGGTCGACGTTTTCCTTATAGAAAACGAGGCTTATTACGGCAGGGAGGGACTTTACGGCACTTCCGAGGGGGACTATCCCGATAACGCCGAGAGATTTGCCTTTTTCGTCCAGGCCGTCCTGGAGGCCCTGCCAGAACTGGGCATCCAGCCCGATCTGTTTCACGTGAACGACTGGGAATCGGCGATGTTGCCCGTGTATTCCCGTCATGTATACGGGGAGAGATATGGAGGGGTCAGGGTTCTCCTGACCATTCACAACCTGGCCTATCAGGGGCTCTTTCCGCCCGAGATACTGCCGAGGATAAACGTCCCGGGAGAACTCTTTCACATGGAAGCACTGGAATTTTACGGGAAGGTCAACTTTCTCAAGGGCGGCATCGTTTTCTCCGACTTCATCAACACGGTTAGCCCCACCTATGCTAAGGAGATAACTCTGCCCGAATTCGGCTGCGGCCTCGAGGGTGTGCTGAAGAAACGCGAGAGAAACCTGACGGGCATATTAAACGGCATAGATACCGAGGTCTGGGACCCTTCAAAGGACCCCTCCCTTTATCACAACTACTCCATCTCCGACTTCAGGAAGAAGAGGCCGCTGAACAAGAAAAAACTGATCAGGGAGATGGGCCTTCCCCTGAAGTCGGGGACGATTCTCTTCGGTATGGTTTCCAGGCTTGCCTCCCAGAAAGGGCTGGACATTCTGGTCCGGGCGCTTGAGGAATTGGCCTCTGGGGTGGATTTTCAGGCTGTGATCCTCGGCAGGGGAGATAGGGAATACGAGGAAAAGCTCGCTGAGCTCGCGGAGCGTCATCCCGAAAGGATAGCCGTCAGGATAGGTTTCGATGCGACCCTGGCGGGCAGAATCTATGGCGGCGCCGACGTATTTTTGATGCCCTCGAGGTACGAGCCCTGCGGCCTCGGACAGATGATCGCCCTCCGATACGGTTCGCTGCCCCTGGTGAGGCTCACGGGAGGGCTCAGGGACACGGTTGTGCCTTACGATCCCGAGAAGTCCCCCG
Organism: Caldifarciminota bacterium; assembly: GCA_011042705.1. GTDB lineage: Bacteria > Hydrothermota > Hydrothermia > B15-G9 > DRBW01 > DRBW01. The sequence goes on along the minus strand of DRBW01000109.1, from coordinate 4,571 downwards.
AGGGATACGGCTTCGCCTTCGAGGAGTATTCGTCCGAAGCCCTGAAAGCCGAGATGATGAGATCTATGGGCCTTTACGGGAACCGCAGGCTCTGGAACAGGCTCGTGGAGAGGGGCATGAAGCTCGACTTCTCCTGGTCGAGATCGGCCCGGGAGTATCTGGAGCTTTACAGGAAAATCCTTATGGCTTAAAGGGTTAGCTTTGCCATTGACAGTACTTGAATGAGCCGTTAACTATTCCAGTGCAGGGAGTTATTTGTATTTCCCCGTTTTGAAAATCTGGAAAGGGGGTGAGATGCATTTTTTTATCTCAGGGTTGTGGAGCGGGGTAGTAAACCTGAGATAAAGGGAGGAATAGAGAGATGAAAAAGGTATTGGGAATGGCAATAATAGCAATCCTGGCAGGAGGTGCTTATGCCACCAACCTTCTCCAGAACCCGGGCTTTGAGAGCTGGGTTTCTGGAGCGCCGGAGTTCTGGTCAAACGACGACGGCATCACCGTGACCCAGAACTCCGATACCGTTCTGAGCGGGAATTACAGCGCCAAGATCCTTCTGACCACTCAGGACCAGTCAAACGCCGATTTCTTCCAGGAGTACATACCCGTTACAGGAGGTAACATGTACACCGCCGGGACCTCCATTTTCGACAACGATTCCGCCGGCAAAGCCAGGATCGTGGTCTACTGGTTCGCGTCTGATTCCTCTTACATATCGGGCACCTATGGGAGCTACAGCTCAGACAACCCCGACTGGTCCGTCGTTTTGGATACGGTGGTCGCGCCCGACGGTGCTGCCTATGCCAAGTTTGACATACGTTTTTACGACGTTGCCTCTAACTGGGACGGGGATGCGGAGTTTTTCCTGGATGGCGCCTTTTTCCTCGAGATGGGTGAGCCCGCCCCCGATACGCTGACGATAATGGAGATTCAGGGGCAGTCCGATACGTCCCCTTATGAGGGACAGATAGTTGTCACGACCGGCGTGGTTACCGGAGTTTTCGGCAACAACTTCTTCCTTGAGGAACAGCCGGGCGGCGCCTGGCACGGGATATACGTTTATAGAGGCGGCGTGTCCGATCCCCCGGTTGCCGTTGGAGACAGCCTTCTCATTACGGGAACGGTCAGCGAGTATTACGGAATGACCGAGATAACGAACATCGTGGATCTCGTGATATTGAGCTACGGCGCTACGGTTCCGGGTCCCACCCTCCTTGCGACGAACGACGTCAACGACGAGGCCTACGAAGGCGTTTTCGTCAAGGTGGACAACGCCCAGTGCACTAACGACGATCTCGGCTACGGCGAGTGGGAGGTCGACGACGGCTCCGGGCCGGTCAGGATAGATGACATGGGAGTGCCCTATTCTCCGATTCTCGGGAACCTCTACATGGTTCAGGGGCCCGTCATGTACTCTTATGGCAACTACAAGATCGAGCCCAGGACGGAGACCGACATAGTCGATTATGGCGCCACGGACGTGGAAGAGGGAGCGCTGAAGGGCGACGTTGCCTTTAAGCTGTTGACCAATCCTGCGAGAGGAAAGGCAGTCTTCCAGTTCGCCCCTTACATCAGCGGAAAGGTGGAGATAACACTTTATGACATGACCGGAAAGGCGGTCAGGGTTTTGAGCAAAGACCTCGCCGGTGGCTCCTCGAGGGTGGAGATGAACCTCGAAGGGCTGCCCGGCGGCGTGTACTTCTATTCGGTCAGGGCTGGCGGCCTTACAGGCAGAGGAAAGCTCTCGATTATGTGAGGTGAAGGCGGGGCTGGCGATTTCGCCAGCCCCGCCTTATCATTTAGGGCTATGAGACGCTTCCTGATTCTTTTTGCGATAATATACGTGAGCGCAGAGGCGCTTACCATAAAGGATATACAGTACACGACCGATCCCTCTGGGGCTTCGCCCTATCAGGGACAGACGGTCACGGTTTACGGTGTGGTAACTGCGGGCAACGAGGAATATGTGAGAACTCCCCTTTCCAACGGATTTTTCATTCAGGATTCAACGGGGCCCTGGCACGGGATCCTCGTTTACACCACTTCCTATGACGTAAAGAGGGGCGATAGTGTTCGGGTGACGGGTACAGTTCAGGAATATTACGGGAGAACAGAGATAAACGCTTCTTCGGTGACCATCCTCGCTCACCGCAGGGAGATTCCCGGGCCCTATTCTGTAACGACAGGAGAGATACGGACCGGTGCCTCAACTGCCGAATCTTTCGAGGGAGTTCTGGTCAGGGTGACCGATGCATGGGTCGTGAACCCAGATCTGGGTTACGGCGAGTGGAGCATAAGCGACGGGAGCGGTGCTGTGAGGGTCGATGATGCCGCCAATTACTATTACACCCCTCAGATGGGGGATACCTTTCGTTACCTCGTTGGCGTCCTGGACTATTCTTTTTCCAATTTCAAGATAGAGCCGAGAAGGCGCGGTGACCTTCTGCTCACATCGGAGCCCAACATACAGGTTTACTTCAACAGATCGGTCAAAACCGATGTAGCTCTATACGAGCCGGCGACGGGGAACGTTCAGCTCGATGAACTCCTGGCGGAATACATAGGCAGGGCGAATTACAGCATAGATTTCTGCGTCTATTCCCTTTCCCGCTGGTGTGTGGTGGATTCTCTGATCTCCGCCTACGAGAGGGGCGTCAAGGTGCGGGTTATAGTGGAGCACGACAACCTCAATTCGTACATCGACAGCCTTTCAAATGCAGGGATTCCGGTTATAGACGATGCCTATGGCTACTACAATTCGGGCAACTATTCCATGCACAACAAGTTTCTCGTGGTGGACTTCAGGGATTCCACTTTCACTGACGACGATTTTATCTTGACCGGCTCCTACAACCCGAGCTATTATGGGACTTTTTACAATGCCAACAACGTTGTCATCGTCAGGGACACAGGGGTCGCGAGAGCCTACACGCTGGAGTTCGAGGAGATGTGGGGCAGCAGAACCGAGTCCCCTTCCTATTACGGCTCGAGGTTTGGACCCCGGAAATACGACAACACACCCCATCACTTCGTCGTGGACGGCCACGACATCTACGTCTATTTCTCGCCCGCCGACAGCTCAAAGGCTCACCTCGTCGAGCAGGTGAACGACGCCGACAGGTCCATTTATTTCTGCATCTACAGTTTCACGAATCAGGATATCTCCGACGCGATGAAAGGCCGCTGGGACAGTGGCGATGTGATGGTGGCGGCCGTTTTCGATTCCCTTTTCTGGCTCGATTCCGGACACAACTCCGAGAGCTGGGACCTCTCGGGGCTCGGCGGAGGAAATCCCTGGGATCCCCCCGCCTATGTCTACGTGGATTCCCTGTCGGGAGGAGGCATCCTGCATCACAAGTACATGTTGATCGACAGGCTCGGGGATGATCCGACGGTTATAACCGGCTCCATGAACTGGACTTACTACGGCGACAGGTACAACGACGAGAACATCATAGTCATAAAAGACCCGGTGACCGTCGATCAGTTCTATCAGGAATTCGCAGCCCGCTACGAGGAGGCCGGGGGCACCCTTCCTCCCGGTTTCTATGACATCGACGTGATTCAGAGCACCACGACGAACGGCGATTCGACGGCCTTCTGCGGCAAGAGGATTGCCACAACGGGAATCGTCACGGGCATCTTCGGGAACGATTTTTACATCGAGATGTCGGACGCCTCCGATTGGTCAGGCATCCTGGTGTACAGGAACGGTACTTCACAGCCGTCAGTTTCCGTCGGCGATTCGCTTTACGTGATGGGGATTGCAGCCGAATACGGCAGGAACACGGAGATCAAATCCATCACCGGGAGAATCGATGTCATTTCAAGTCCCGGGGCGCCCGATCCACAGGCAATATCCCTCTCGGAGATCGGCGAGAGCAAGGAGGGCCTTCTGGTCGAGTTTGAGAACGTGCAGTTCCTCGAGAGCGGCACTTTTTCGTCTGGAGGCACCTACCACGTGGTCTCCGGGGATGGCGCCGATACTGCGGTAGTTTACATCAAGAGCAGCACGAACATCCCGGGCACTTCCATTCCTTCCGGACTCATAACCCTCGTCGGGATAATTCAGCAGTATTACGGGACCTATGAGATTTTGCCGAGATCCACGGGCGATTTCATCACGGGGGTCTGCGGAGACGTCAACGGCGATGGCGAGGTCACGAGCGCAGATGTGGTCTATCTGGCCGGATATCTCTATTCGGGCGGAAATCCGCCCCTGTCGAGCTGGGCTGCCGACGTGACCGGCGATGGGGAGGTCAATGTGACCGATCTGGTGGTTCTGGCCAATTACCTCTATGCCGGAGGTCCGCCCCCATCCTGCCAGTGATTTCCCGGCCTGATCAGGGCGGAGAACCCCGGCCGAAGAGCCGAAAACCCGTTAAAGGGCTGTGAATACTCTGACAAGCTTGACACAAGGGTGCTTCCCCCTTATATTACATCCAGCTTGAAGGTGGTCCATATTTTATGAGAACCTTGGATTCTTCGGATCGATTCCTTTTCCTGGGAGAAAAAGGGAGGATCATATTGGATTACGTGAAGGACAGGCGATTTTTTGTTGCCCGGGTCAACGG
>DRBW01000147.1 GCA_011042705.1 Caldifarciminota bacterium | reverse complement strand
TGCGAGGCGCACCCCCCTTTATCCCCTTTTCATCGCTTTGAGCTATTTCCTCTTCGGGCAGAACGCCTCCGTGGCCGTTATTTTCCAGATCCTGCTGTCCTCCTTATCTGTCGTCTTCATGTTCCTCATCGGGGAGAAACTGCTCGACGAAAAGATCGCTTTCATCGCGGCTCTTCTGTTCGCAGCAGACCCTCTTCACCTCTTTCTTTCCCAGGTCCTCCTCACGGAGACACTCTTTACCTTTCTGCTCCTTCTGGCGACTTACTTCGCGATCAAAAGGGGGAGAGTGGGATATCTCCTCTCCGGCGCTTTTCTGGGGCTCTCCGCCCTCACCCGTCCCGTCGCCCTCTACCTGATTCCTCTTTATCTCCTCTTCTTTCTCTTCCAAAGAGAACCGTTAAAAAACCGCATCAGGGGCTCCCTCTTAGCCCTCCTCGCCTTCGCGATTACCCTGAGCCCCTGGCTTCTGAGAAATTACAGGCATTTCGGCAGATTCTCCCTTTCATCCCTCACGGGCTATAACCTTTACTTTTACAACGCCGGCATTCTGAGAGCCAGACTCGAGGGACAGAAGGTAAGGGCTCCCTGGGCGGTAAAAGAGGCAGTGGGCGAAGAACTCATGCAGGAGGCTGCAAAGAACGGAATAAAGGGTACTCCTTTCGACAGCTCCCGAACATACCTGAGGCTCGCACTGAAAACTATAGGCCGAAACCTGCCTTCCTATCTCGTGCTACATGCCCAGGGCACGCTTATCACATTGTTTTCCCCGGGGATCCATTATCTCCTGGACTACCTGGGCATCGAAAAAAGGGAAACGGGTACATACAAAGCCCTCCTCTCGGGCGACATAAGGGAAGCTATCTCCCGATTCATCGAAAACGGCGTCCCGGCTTTTCTCATGATCCTCGAGGCGCTTCTTCTCATCGCAATTTACATATCCGCGGCAATCGGCTTCGTGACACAGCTCAGAAAAGGCGAAAGGTGGCCGATTCTGTTTGCCCTCATCGTCATCTATTTCGCCCTGGCTGCAGGCCCTATCGGCGAGGGACGCTACAGGGCTCCCGCAGATCCCTTTCTCTTGCAACTGGCAGCTTCAGGAGCGGTTTTTCTGCTACTCCGTTAAATCTGACTAAAAACGCTCAGAAATTTGCTTGTCTCAATGCTTTTCTTGACAAACAATGCATTTTAAGGGAAAATAATGAATTCAAAGGAGGCTAAAAATGGGTTGCGAATTTGCCGGTGAAATGAAATATGCAAGAGGCCTCGAGGGGGTGACAGCGTCCATCACCTCCATCGCCTGTATTGATGGAGAAGAAGGAAAATTGATCTACAGAGGCATTCCCATCGAGCAGATGGCCGAGTATTCCACTTTCGAAGAGACGGCCTATCTTCTCTGGTTCGGTAAGTTGCCGACCGTAAAGGAGCTCGATGACCTGAAGGATAAGCTCGTCAAGGAGAGACCCCTTTCCGACGACATAATCGACCATATGCGGAAATTCCCCAGGGACGCCGATCCAATGGACGTCCTGAGGACGGCCGTATCGCTTCTGGGAATGTCCGACCCCGAGGTAAAAAATCCCAACAGAGAGGTCAACGTACGCCATTCGATAAAGATGACGGCAAAGATCCCGACGATAATATCGGCCTATCACAGGCTGAGGAGCGGCAAAGATCCCATACCCCCGAGGGATGACCTCTCTCACGCCGCCAACTTCCTCTATATGTTGTTCGGAGAGGTGCCCGATCCGCAGATCGAGAGGATAATGGACGTCGCCCTGATCCTTCACGCCGAGCACGGTATGAACGCCTCCACCTTCTCGGCCATGGTCACCGCGTCCACCCTGAGCGACCTCTATTCGGCTGTGGTCTCCGCCATCGGGACGCTGAAGGGACCCCTCCACGGAGGAGCCAACACGAGAGTGCTCTACATGCTTGAGGAGATCGGCTCTCTCGAGAACGTCGAGAAATACGTCCTCGATGCCCTTAAGGCTCACAGGAAGATCATGGGATTCGGCCACAGAGTTTACAAGGCCTATGATCCCAGGGCAAGAATCCTAAAAAGATATGCCAGGGAGCTCTCGGAGAAGAAGGGCGACACTCTCTGGTATCGGATGGGCGAGGAAATCGAAAAGATAATGATAAGGGAAGTCGGGAAGAAGGGCATTTTCCCCAATGTGGACTTTTATTCGGGAATGGTCTACCACCACATGGGCATACCCCGCGACCTCTTCACCCCGATCTTCGCTCTCTCGAGGGTGGTCGGCTGGACTGCGCATATCATGGAATACCTCGAGGCGAACAGGATCTTCAGGCCCAGGGCCATTTACAACGGCCCCATTGATGTGGAATACATTCCGATAGAAAAAAGGCAGTAATCGAACTATGGGAAAAACAATCGCAGAGAAGATATTAAGCGAACACGCCGGAAAAGACGTCAAAAGCGGCGATCTGATAATAGCGCGCGTGGACGTGGCGATGGTCCAGGACGGCACCGGTCCCCTTGCGGTGGAAGCCTTCAACAGGATGAAACTGAAGGCCCTTGCCAATCCCGAAAGGTCGATTCTCTTCATCGATCACGCGGCGCCGAGTCCCAGAAAGGAGCTCTCCAACGCCCACAAGATCCTGAGGGAGTTCGCCGACAAATACGGGGCCGCTCTGTCTGAAGTGGGCGAGGGAATCTGCCATCAGAGGCTCGTCGAGGATTTCGTCAAGCCGGGCGACGTTGTTGTGGGTGCCGATTCCCACACCTGCACATCGGGAGCTCTGGGTGCCTTCGCCACGGGAATGGGTTCCACCGACGTGGCGATAGCCTTTGGGCTCGGCAAGGTCTGGATGAAGGTCCCCGAGACCCACCGTTTCGTCCTGAAGGGCAAAATGCCCGGCGGCGTGTTCGCAAAGGACCTTATCCTCTACATCATCGGAATGATAGGGGCCGACGGCGCCACCTACAAGGCCATGGAATTCGAGGGGGAAGTCATTGAGAACATGTCGATGGAGTCACGTTTCACCCTTACTAACATGGCCGTCGAGGCAGGCGCCAAAACCGGACTCATCGCCACCGATGAGACCACAAGGGCTTATCTGAGGGAGAGAAACAGGGAATCGGATTTCAGGGAGATAAAGCCCGACCCCGACGCCGTCTATGAGAAGACCTATGAGATCGACGTGAGCGGGATAGAGCCTCAGGTCTCATTCCCCCACACGGTTGACAACACCAGACCCATAAGCGAGGCAAAGGGCGTCAAGATCGATCAGGTATACATCGGCACCTGCACCAACGGGAGGATCGAGGACCTCCGCATCGCAGCCGAAATATTGAGGGGGAAGAAAGTGGCAAAGGGAGTGAGGCTCATAGTGATCCCTGCATCGAGAAACGTCTACCTGAAAGCCCTTAAAGAAGGCATCCTGGAGGTCTTCGTTGAGGCAGGCGGAGCTGTGCTTTCTCCGGGCTGCGGGCCCTGCGTAGGAATCCACCAGGGAGTACTCGCCGACGGGGAAAAGGTGCTGTCCACCCAGAACAGGAACTTCAAGGGCAGAATGGGCAACCCCAACGCTTTCATCTATCTCGCCTCTCCTGCTACGGCCGCTGCCACAGCAATAAAGGGGGAGATCGCCGATCCCAGGGAATACCTGTAGGAGGTCAACATGATTTTGAAAGGCAGAGCCTTCAAGTTCGGAGATGACATTTCCACAGATCACATCGCGCCGGGCAGGTACTTCCACCTTAGAACCAATCTGCCCGAGCTTGCAAAACACGTTTTAGAGGACGCGGACCCCGAGTTCGCCAAAAAGGTCCAGAAGGGCGACATAATAGTGGCGGGGAGGAACTTCGGCCTCGGATCATCGAGGGAACACGCGCCGAGGATTATAAAAATTGCGGGAGTATCCTGCATTCTCGCCAAGTCCTTCGCCAGGATATTTTTCAGGAACGCCGTCAACATCGGCCTTCCTCTCCTCGAGTGCGACACCGATCCCATCGACGACGGCGATATTCTGGAGATCGACCTCGAGAAAGGCCTGGTAAAAGACCTGACGAAAGGCATCGAGATCCAGGCGACGCCGCTTCCGAAATTCATGCTCAACATAATAGAGGACGGCGGCATAGAGGATCACATCCTGAAATACGGCGATTTCAAACTGGAGGATTAAGATGCAGGGCGAGAAAATAAGGGTCGTCGACGGAAAACTTACGGTGCCGGATTTCCCGATTATCCCCTACATCGAGGGAGACGGTGTGGGACCCGACATAATGAGGGCGAGCATGATCGTCTGGAACAAGGCCGTGGAGGTGGCATACAGGGGCAAGAAGGGGATCGTGTGGAAAGAGATCCTGGCCGGTGAGAAAGCCCTCAAAGAAAAGGGAGAACTGCTTCCCCAGGAAACCTTCGACGCCATAAGAGAGTATGTGGTCGCGATAAAGGGTCCACTCACAACGCCCGTCGGAGGCGGCTATAGAAGCCTGAACGTGACCCTGAGGCAGGTTCTGGACCTCTATGCCTGTGTCCGGCCCGTGAGCTGGATAAAGGGCGTTCCCTCTCCGGTGAAACACCCGGAGAAGCTCAACATCGTCGTTTTCAGGGAAAATACGGAAGATGTCTATGCCGGAATCGAGTGGCCGCGTGGAACCGAAGAAGCTCTCAAGGTCATAGACTTCCTCGAGAGGGAGCTCGGAGTGAAGATAAGGAGGGACTCGGGAATCGGAATAAAACCCATAAGCGAATTCGCTACAAAGAGATTGGTCAGGAAAGCCATTAAATACGCCATTGAAAACGGCAGGAAGAGCATCACCATCGTTCACAAGGGCAACATAATGAAATACACCGAGGGCGCCTTCAGAGACTGGGCTTACGAGCTCGCCAGGGAGGAATTCCCCAACGTTACTGTGACGGAAGAAGAGGTCAAGGCGGGCAAATCGGCCGAGGGCAAGATCGTCATAAAGGACAGGATTGCCGACAACATGCTCCAGCAGCTTTTGACCAGGCCCGATGAGTATGACGTGATTGCCCTTCCCAACCTCAATGGCGACTACCTCTCTGATGCGGCCGCTGCACAGGTGGGCGGGCTCGGGATGGCCCCGGGCGCCAACATAGGCGATTTCACTGCCCTCTTCGAGGCGACCCACGGTACGGCCCCCAAGTACGCCGGGCTGGATAAGGTAAATCCCAGCTCCCTCATTCTCTCGGGGGTCATGCTTCTCGAGTATATAGGCTTCAACGAGGCGGCTGACCTCATAAAGAAGGCCATTGAAAAGACCATCCTGGAGAAAAAGGTAACCTATGACCTTGCAAGACAGCTCGGCGATGTGGAGCCCATCAGGACATCCGAGTTTGGCAAGGCCATCGCCGAGAACATAGAAAAAATAGGGGGTTAAAATGGACGAATACAAACGGGTCAGGATAAAAGACCTGGAAGAGTTCGTCTCTTCCGTGTTTATGAAGCTCGGAGTCCCCGAGGAAGATGCCCACATAACGGCTGACGTGCTGATCAGGGCAGATAGAAGGGGTATCGAGTCCCACGGCGTCGCCAGGCTCGTCAGGTACGTCAAGGGAATTAAAGACGGGATAATGAATCCCAGGCCGAACATAAAGACCGTCAAGGAGACCCCCGTTTCCCTCGTGGTGGATGGAGACGCAGGTCTCGGGCAGGTCGTCGGCTACAAAACGATGAAACGCTGCATCGAGAAGGCAAAGGAAAACAGTATCTGTATGGCAACCATTCGCAACTCGAACCACTATGGAATCGCCGCCTACTACTCCCTGATGGCTCTGGAGGAGGGCTTGATAGGGATCTCCATTACCAATTCAGCGCCTCTCGTCGTTCCGACTTTCGGCAAGGATGCCGTTCTCGGTACAAATCCCATCAGCGTGGCGGTCCCTGGAGGAAAAGAGGGCGCCTACGTGCTGGACATGGCCACGAGCACCGTACCGAGGGGCAAATTGGAGGTTTACAACAGAAAGGGCAAGAAGATCCCCCTGGTATGGGCCACCGACGAAAAAGGTAACCCCACCGATGACCCGTCGTTAGTCCTGCAGAACCTCCTGGAGAGGAGGGGAGGAGGGCTTCTGCCCCTCGGTGGAGCCGAAGAGGAAACAGGGGGACATAAGGGATACGGGCTCTCGCTCCTCGTCGACATATTTTCCGGCGTCCTTTCGGGAGGCTCGACAGCTCTTGACGTTTACGGCAAAAAGGGCCAGCCCCCCGATGTATGCCACTTTTTCGCCTGCATAGACCCCGAGATCTTCGTGACGAGAGAGGAGCTTGAAAGGGGGATGGACCACCTCTTCTCTACTTTGAGAAACTCCACGAAGAGAGAGGGTTACGACCGGATATATATCCACGGCGAGAAGGAATTTGAGAAGGAAAGAGAAAATACCGAGGAGGTCTGGCTCTATCACAAAGTTTACGATAACATAAAGGAAATAGGGAAAGAATTGGGTGTAGAGGCAAAGTTTTAGGGGGTAATTTATGCGTCTCTGTGAGAAATGCGGCCGGGAATGGCCCGAGGAATATTTCTACTGTCCTATCTGTGGATCCAGGCTTGTGGAGGAACCCACGCCGGAGTATTACAAGAGCAAAGCCCGCGAATTCAGGGCGAAGGCCAAGATCCGCTCAGCCGCGGAGATGTGCGAGAAGGCCAGAGAGGCTGACCCCAACGATCCGATTCTTCATAAAAATCTGGGCGAACTCTATTACCTGATGGGCCAGATCAACAAGGCGATAGAGGAGTACAGGAAGTGCATCGAGCTCTATCCCGACTTCGCTGACGTTCACTACTCCCTGGGAATAGCTTACTACCGCCGGGGCATGATAGACAAGGCCATCAGATCCCTGAAGAAGTGCCTCGAAATAAATCCGGATTTCATAATGGCCCATTACTGGCTCGGCATCGTCTATTACCACCGGGGAGATGTGGACAAATCCATCGAGAGCTTCAAGACCCTGCTGGAGAAGAATCCCGAATCGATAATCGCATACTACCAGATCGGGGTTTCCCTCAACGCGAAGGGCAGGTTCAGGGAGGCCCTCGAGCACTTCAAGAAGGTAGCTGAGCTGTGTCCCGAAAACACCGCCGTGTACTACCACATGGGAATGTCCTATTTCGCCCTGGCTGACATACAGAACGCCATGAAGTGCTTCAAGAAGGCACTGGAGCTCAATCCTCACGACCAGCGCTCGAGCCACATGCTCGATCTCATACTGAACGTCCCTGAGCTCTAAAGGGCATCCCGCCGGCTTCAAATCAAAAATAAGAAATTCC
>DRBW01000143.1 GCA_011042705.1 Caldifarciminota bacterium | reverse complement strand
GGTTCTCGTCGAGAGCGCCATTTCCGCCCCGAACTCGTGAGAATGTGGAGCCAGAAGCTGGGCATACGCACTGAATCCTCTCAGAGGTTCGAGCGCGGTGCCGATCCCGGTTTTCCTCCCGACGCTTCGGCCCGCGTCGCTCAGCTTCTCCTTAAGCTCGCCGGCGGCGTCGCCGGTCCCGTAAAGGACGACTTCAGCGAACTGCCACGCCCCTCGCGGGTTTTTCTCAGAAAGGATTATCCGTCCAGGCTGCTCGGAGTGGACATACCGGAGGAGAAGACCCACGATATACTGGCAGGTCTCGGTTTTAAAGTGGAAGATAGGGGAGAAGCCTTTTACGTGGAAGTCCCCACGAGGCGGAGGGACATCTCCATCGAGGCCGATCTCGTTGAGGAGGTGGGCAGGATCTACGGATACGGGAACATACCGGGGAAGGTTGAGAGCTCCGGTGAGTTTCTCGGGAAAAAGCCGAGGGATCTTCGCCACAGGGTGAGGGAAATCGTGTCCAGGCTCGGCTTTCAGGAGGTTCAATCGCTGGAATTCGTGAGCGAGAGGGAGATCAAAGCCTTTTCCGCGGAGGACATCGCCGTCAGGATAATGAATCCCCTTACCGAGCAGTTTTCCTGCGTAAGGCCCCTTCTCATGATGGGACTGCTGAACGTGGTTTCCATAAATCAGCGTCGGGGGGTCAGAGACGTTCGCATCTTTCAGGTCGGGAAAGAGTTCAGGTATAGAGGTTCCGAAGAGCTTCCCGAAGAGCGTGAGGTTCTCTGCGCTGTCGCCAGCGGGCGCTTGGAGAAGAACTGGCTTGAGAAGGAGAGGGAGCTGGATTTTTACGACGTGAAGGGACTGCTCACCCGTCTGCTGGAAGAGCTGGGCTGTGGATATGATATTGAGGAGTCAGATTTACCCTACCTGGACTACGGCGCGGCTGTCACGGTGAATGGAAAGAGATGCGGGTGGATTGGCAGGTTGAAGGAGGAAATCGCAGAGCTCTACGACCTCAAATTCCCCCTTTACGTATTGGAGGTCGAGATTGCTTCCCTCGAGCCCTGTGAAAAGGGTCCAGTGGAGATCCCTCGCTATCCGCCCGTCAAAAGGGATATCTCGGTACTCATGGACGAGGAAGTTCCGTACAGGGAACTGGAGAGGCTGATCAGAAAGGCCAGCTCGTCTCTTCTCGTGGAAATCAGGGTTATCGATGTGTACCGTGGGAAGCCCTTGCCGGAAGGTAAGAAGAGCATAACAGTTGGACTTCTTTACCAGCATATGGAGAGGACTCTTCAGGACGAGGAGGTCGACGGGGAGGTGGAGAAGATTGTTGAGATTTTGGCGAAAGAGGGTTATATAATAAGAGGGTATGAAGGTGGCGTTAGACGATCTTGAGGAGAAACTTAATAAGCTTTTTGCCAAATACGAGAGCCTGAGGGAAGAAAACGGCAGGCTCAAAGATCAGATAAGGTCGCTCGAACAGGAAAGAGCTGAGCTCAAAGCGAAACTGGAAAGCCTTGAGGGCAGGCTCAGGAAGATACTGGAGAGGCTGGAGCTCCTTGAGTAATGGAGAGGACGGTGAAAATAACTGTCGATGGTCGCGATTACTGGATGCGCACGGATCTCAGCGATGAGGAGCTTCGAGAAGTGGTCAATTATCTCGAAGACAAGCTGGACATGCTCGAGAAGAGCGCCGTCGGGATGCCCCGCGAGAAGCTCCTGTTGCTTGCGGCTCTTCACCTTGCTCTTGAACTTCACGAGGAGAGGAAGCTCCGCGGTGCTGCCGAGAACAGGCTGAGGGAACTGGAGAAACGGGTGGAGACATTGCTCTTATGAGAGAGATTTTGCAGAAAATAGCGGAATTTATAATCCCCTGCGGTGCCCGTGCATTAACAGGGATAAGCCCAAGGCCAGCATTTCACAAAGGGGAGCTTTTTGAAGTTCCCACGTTGATGAAAGGACCTAATGGGTTTATCCCGGTGCGGCACTCGCGGGGGATTTTGTTTTCAGGAGGTGAATTCAATTGGAGATTTTCGAGGTTAAGGAGAGCGAAATTAAGGCCCCTCTGGCGAGAAGGATGTCGCCGAGGGATCTTTCAGAATTTGTTGGGCAACAGCATCTTCTGGGCCCGGGGAAGCCCCTTCTAAAGCTTATTGAAGAAGACAGGCTTTTTTCCGCTATATTCTATGGACCGCCGGGCTGTGGGAAAACAGCGCTGGCCCGGATAATAGCCCAGAAGACCAGATCCCCTTTCATTCAGCTTAACGCGGCGAGGGCTGAGCGGGGGGAGATCAAGAAGGTGATCAGACAGGCCTCAGAGTGGAGGAAGGCCGCCGGACGCAGAGCCGTGCTCTTCCTCGACGAGGTCCACAGGTTCAACAAGCTCCAGCAGGAGTTTCTCCTGCCCTACGTTGAGAGCGGCGATTTCATTTTCCTCGGTTCCACCGTCGAGAATCCTTTCTTCGCCCTTTCCAAGGCCCTTCTCTCGAGGACACTGGTCTTCGAGTTCAAACCCCTGACCCGGGATGATCTCGAGGTCCTCCTGAGGAAAGCTCTCGAGGACAGGGAGAGGGGGCTCGGGGCTATGGAGCTTCGGGTCGATGACGATGTGATTCGGGAGATCGCCGTTATCTCCGACGGCGACGCCAGAAGAGCCCTGAATTACCTTGAGATCCTGGCTCTCACGAAAGGCAAGGGGGATAACATAAGTATCGAGGACCTCCAGGACCTGCTTTCGGTCAGGCATCTCAGGTATTCGAGGGGAGATGAACACTACGATTGCATTTCGGCTTTCATCAAGTCCCTGAGGGGGTCTGACCCCGATGCAGCCATGTACTGGTATGTGAGGATGCTCGACGCCGGGGAGGACCCCAGATACATATTGAGGAGACTTTTGATCTTCGCTGCGGAGGATATAGGTCTGGCCGATCCTGAGGCGCTCAAGGTGGCATCAGCGGCTCTGAGCGCTTACGAAATGGTGGGCAGGCCAGAAGGAGACCTCATTATCGCGGAAGCGGTTCTTTATCTCGCGACGGCTCCCAAGTCCAACACAGTGCTCAGGGCACTGCACAAAGCAAGGGAGGTCTTGAAAATGAACGAGGTTTACGAAGTTCCCGATCATTTGCGTGACTCACATTACAGCGGGGCTGAGCTATTGGGAAGGGGGAAGGGGTACATTTATCCCCACGGTAAGAAGGACGTCAAACAG
This sequence comes from Caldifarciminota bacterium, assembly GCA_011042705.1. Lineage (GTDB taxonomy): Bacteria > Hydrothermota > Hydrothermia > B15-G9 > DRBW01 > DRBW01. The sequence goes on along the minus strand of DRBW01000143.1, from coordinate 4,060 downwards.
GATTATCTTCCAGAAAGCATCAGAGGAGTGAAGATCTTTAACCCTCGAGGGATCGGTTACGAGAAGCAGATTCTCGACCGGGTAAAAAGAAAAGAAGGGGAGGTTGAGAAAAAATGACAAAGCTCATTATCTTTTTGCTGATTTCGATAGCTGCAGGTTTTGGAATAGGTGTTCTTGCCTTTCTTAGATTCAAGAGTTCTTTTGAGAGAAAGATAAGGGAGGCAAAAGGAAGCGCGGAACACATACTTGAGGCGGCCAGAAAAGAGGCACATGAGATCAAGAGAGAGGCTGAGCTTAAGGCGAAGGAGCACTGGTACAAGGAAAAGCGCAAGTTCGAAAAGGAAACTCAGGATATCAGGAAGGAGCTGACGAAAACCGAGAGGAAACTGGAGGAGAAGGAAACCCAGTTGAACAAGAAGGCCGATTCCCTTCAGAGGAAAGAGAGAGAATTGAGACAGCTGGAGAAGACGCTGAGAGAACGGGAGCGAGGTATCAAGGCTAAAGAGGATAGGCTGCAGGCGCTGATCGACGAGGAGACGAAGAAGCTCGAGGAGGTCGCGAGGCTCACGAGGGAAGAGGCCAAGGCCGAGCTGATGCGGAGCCTCGAATCCCAGGCGAGATGTGAGGCAGCGCAGCTCATCTATAAAGTGAAGGAAGAGGCGAAGGAGAAAGCCGACAAAGCCGCCAAAGAGATAATAGCAATGGCCATCCAGAGGTGCGCCACCTCTCATACGGCGGAGACCACCGTGTCGGTAGTTCCACTTCCCTCCGATGACATGAAGGGGCGGATAATCGGCAGAGAAGGAAGGAACATCAGGGCCTTCGAGGCCGCCACGGGAGTCGAGGTCATTATCGATGACACCCCCGAAGCCGTCACCCTCTCGGCCTTCGATCCTATCAGGAGGGAGATCGCCAGAATGGCCCTGGAGAGGCTGATCCAGGACGGCAGGATACACCCGGCCAGGATTGAAGAGGTCGTGGAGAAGGTCAAAGAGGAGTTCCAGGAGTATATAAAAGGGATAGGCGAAGAGGTGGTTCTCGAGCTCGGCATAGGAGGAGTTCATCCCGAGCTCCTCGCCCTCATAGGCAAGATGAAGTTCAGGACGAGTTACGGGCAGAACCTCCTTCAGCACTCTAAAGAGGTCGCCTATCTCGCGGGGCTCATGGCCGGCGAGCTCGATCTCAACGTGGAGCTCGCGAGGCGAGCGGGACTCCTCCACGACATCGGCAAGGCTGCCGACCAGGGGTATGAGGGTCCTCACGCCATAGTGGGAGCTCAGATAGCCAAGAAATACGGTGAGAACGACATCGTCGTGAATGCCATCGCGGCGCATCACGAGGAGGTTGAGCCCATATCGCCCATCGCCGTTCTTGTGGCTGCGGCAGACGCGATTTCCGGTTCGAGACCTGGAGCCAGGCGTGAAAGCCTTGAGGCGTATATAAAGCGGATCGAGAGGCTCGAGGACATAGCGAACAGCTATTCGGGCGTCGAAAAGGCTTACGCCATCCAGGCCGGGCGAGAGGTCAGGATAATGGTGGAGTCGGGCAAGATCTCGGATGTGGAGGCCTTTGAACTGGCCAGGGAGATTGCAAAGAAGATAGAGGAGGATTTAGAATATCCCGGTCAGATCAAAGTGACCGTTATTCGCGAGACGAGAGCCATAGAGTTCGCCAGGTAGAGAAAGGAAATGTAGATGCGGATACTTTTTATTGGCGATGTGGTGGGAAATCCAGGCAGAAGAGCGGTGCGCGAGATCCTTCCCCGTCTGAAGATGGAAATGGGGATCGAGTTCACCGTTGCGAATGTTGAGAACGCCGCCGGAGGCGCCGGACTCACCGAAAAGATAGTCAGGGAGCTCAGGGATTACGGGATCGACGTGATGACAGGCGGAAATCACACGTGGGATAAGCGGGAGGTTTATTCTTTTATAGACAGGTACGAATGGCTATTGAGGCCTGCCAATTATCCCGAAGGCGTGCCGGGAAAGGGTTTTGGAGTTTACACATCCGATACAGGCCTTAAGGTCTCGGTGGTCAACCTCATAGGAAGGCTGTTCGTGGGTTCCTTCGATTGTCCCTTCCGCAAGGCCGATGAGATCCTGAAGACTCTGGAACCCGGTGTTATCCTGGTCGATTTCCACGCTGAGACCACCTCCGAGAAACAGGCACTGGGGCACTATCTCGACGGACGGGTTTCTGCCGTGATCGGAACCCACACTCACGTCCAGACATCTGATGAGCGCATTTTGAGAGGCGGGACGGCATACATCACCGATGCCGGCATGAGCGGTGGCCTCTATGGGGTCATCGGGATAAAGAAAGAACAGGCCATCGATCGGTTTCTCTACCAGATACCTCAGCGCTTTGAGCCCTCCAAGGAGATGATAGGTCTTGAGGGCGTTTACCTTGAGGTTGACCCGAAGACGGGGAAAGCAACCAGGATCGAAAGGATAAGGAGGTTTATCTCATGAGGGAGATACCCTTTGAAGACATCGTCGAGGCAGTGAGGGAGATGGCCATCGTCTCCAACAGCATACTGCCTCCTGAGATGTACGACGCCCTGAAGAAAGCATACGAGGAGGAGGAATCCCCGGTGGGCAAAGAAGTCCTCTCACAGATACTCAGAAACGACGAGATAGCCAGGGAAGAGATGATGCCTATCTGTCAGGACACGGGGATCGCCGTTCTTTTCGTGGAAGTGGGCGAGGAAGTCAGGGTTAAGGGCGGAAGCCTCAAGGAAGCCCTGACGGAGGGCGTCAGAAGAGGTTATATCGAAGGTTATCTGAGGAAGTCGGTGGTAAAAGACCCCCTGCGGAGGGTCAACACCGGCGATAACACGCCGGCCATAATTCACTTCGACATAGTTCCCGGTGACAGGCTCAAGATCAGGTTTGCGCCCAAGGGCGGTGGGAGCGAGAATATGAGCGTCGCGAGGCTGGTCGCCCCGGCCGACGGCAGGGAGGGAATCATCGACTTCGTCGTGGATACCGTGGATAAAGCCGGCGGCAATCCATGTCCCCCCATCGTTATCGGAGTTGGCATAGGCGGGAATTTCGAGATGTCGGCGATAATCGCCAAGAAGGCCCTTCTCAGGAAGATCGGAGAGAGACATCCCGACCCCTATTACGCGGAGATGGAGGAGGAGATTCTGAGGAGAGTCAATGAGCTGGGAATAGGGCCGATGGGGCTCGGCGGGAGGATCACAGCCCTCGACGTCCACATCGAGACCTATCCCTGTCACATAGCGTCCCTCCCCGTGGCGGTCAACATCCAGTGCCATGCCAACAGGCACGTGGAAAAGGAACTATAGAAAGGAGGAAAGCCTTGAGCGACTATAAGAGGATCAAGACCCCCTTGACCGACGAGGTCGTCCTCGACCTCAGGGTCGGCGATAGGGTTCTCATCACAGGCTATCTATATACGGCGAGGGATTCAGCCCATAAGAGGCTTTTTGAGCTTATCGAAAAGGGAGAGCCGCTGCCCATCGACATCAAGGGCCAGATAATTTACTACGTGGGTCCCGCTCCGGCAAAACCGGGGCACGTGATAGGCTCCGCAGGTCCGACCACTTCCTACAGGATGGATAAATACACCCCGAAGCTGCACGAACTGGGCCTCAAAGGCACAATAGGCAAGGGGCAGAGAGGTCCCGAGGTCAGAGAAGCTCTGAAGAAGTACAAAGCCGTCTATTTCGTCGCCGTCGGCGGGGCAGGAGCCCTTCTGGCAAGGAGCATAAAGTCGGTGGAGCCCGTTGCCTATGAGGATCTGGGCCCGGAGTCCATCAAGAGGCTTTACGTGGAGGAGTTTCCTGTCATAGTTGCCAATGACGCTCACGGAGGCGATATTTTCGAGGAGGAGAAAAAGAAATACAGAATAGCGAAATGAAAGGGCTCGTCCTCTCTGGAGGCAAAGGGAAGAGGCTCCGTCCCATAACTCACACCTCGGCCAAGCAGCTCATACCGGTGGCCAACAAGCCCATTCTCTTTTACGGAATAGAGATGCTCGCCGAAGCCGGAATCAGGGATGTGGGGATCGTCGTGGGCTACACGAGGGAAGAGGT
>DRBW01000090.1 GCA_011042705.1 Caldifarciminota bacterium | reverse complement strand
GAACAGGAGAAGAGGGGTCGCTGACGGAGATTATGTGTAACCCATCTGTGCTCGAGGCCACGAAGGCTAAATCCCCCATGACCTTCACGTCCCTCGCCCTGCCAGCAAGGGGCAGGGTCGCGACCCGTGTCATGTGCAGTGGATCGGAGATATCGACTATCTCAAGTCCCAGCTCTCCCACGGCGAGATAGGCGAGGGTGTCCCTCACGAATACACCGTAGAGCTCTGCCTCGGTGCTGATGTGGGAGAGTTCCACGAGGTAGTTAGGACCCTCCCTGAAGCTATAAAGCCCGTCGTCCCTGTCCGCCACAAAGAGGAAGAGGGTGTCGTTGAGCTTCGTGCCCCACACGTCCTCGCAGTTTCTGTTCCACGAGTTATAGAGAAAGTATATCGAGTCAACCTGCGACACGTTCAACATTTCGAGTCCTCCATCGTCGTCGGCGAGATAGAGGTAAGGGCTGTCTTCTTCCTTAAACAGCGATCGGGCCACATATTGCTTCAGGGTGTCGTCCCAGCGAGAGATGAAAAGGGGAGCATCGGGATCGGCCACGTCGAAGATAGAGATCCCTCCCTCGCTCGCCGCCACGTAGGCCATGTTCCCCTCGACCCATACGTCCCTCGCATAGCCGATCACGGGGGTATAGCCCGTGACGGCATAGGGAGGGGTTAGAAGGCCCTTCTCGTGGCAAGATATGAGCGTTATGAGCGGCAATAATGCTATAAAAAATATGGGCTTTTTCATCTGGACCTCCTAAATTGTGAGTTTGAAGCCGAGTCCAAAGAGATGTCTTTTGTAACTCTTGACCTCCTCGATGGAGTCGGAGTAGGGCGAATCGGTGGACCTCATCTCGAAGGTATAGCCTGCGCTCAGCGAGAGCCTGTTGTTAAGCGGTCTTTCCACCGTCAGTGTGAATCTGTTATCCCTGTCGGTTCTGTCCCGGTGCCAGAGGTCATTTCCGGTGAAGTCCTTCGATCTAAACCTGTATTCAAGGGCAAGGGAGAGGGAACCCAGATCTCTGTCAAAACCGAAAGCGAGGGTATGCCTCCGATAGGAAATGTCGGCATCGTCGGAATTCTCTCTCGTTTCGCCTTCCTCGTCGTAGCCTCTCGCAACGCCCCTGTCGAACATGTAAGAGATTTTTACTTCCGTCTTCGACAGTTCCTTTTTGAGGCGAAGGCCGGCTCCGAGGAAGCCGGTGTCGTACTCCCGGAAATTGTCAGGGTAGGCCCTTTTGCCGGCGAGGCCAAAAACCGTGATCCTCAAAGGCTTTTTGAGGGGCACAATTCCGATTTCGGCCTTAGTTTCAGTGTAATAACAGGGAAGATAGACCGTTGACCCCGAGTCATAGTCCGGATAATACCTTATGAGGAAGTCGGGAAGATAGGAGGCCTGAAGATAGAGTGATCTGTATTTGAGAAGAGCTCCCAGATATATGCTGCTCTTTTCCCTGTTGGAAAGATAAGCTGAGTTTGCTATGGTCAGGCGGAAGCCCGCTCTGCCTTTGAAACGCCGAATGTCGAGGCGTGTCCTTATCTTCAGGTCGTCCCTGGTTTTGAAGGGAAACCTGTAGGGGTAAGCGCCGCGGTCGAAGAGGTCTATGTCCTTATCGGAATATCGGAAGGGATTGGAATCGTAAGTGAAATCGACGGAAATACTGGCGATGGTCCCGGGCAAAGGGTGGATTGGCCACCATCCGCCGTTTGATGCAACGAAGAATGCGAGGAGGATTCCCGTGAGACTCATTACTCGCCCTTTATTTCAGGGATCAGAAGGCGAACTCCGGCCGAAGGTGCCAGGGTACCGAGGAGCTCAACCTGAATGGTGTGCTCTCCTTTTGGAACTTCGAGGTAGAGGGTCTCGGCCTTCCCGGGGACCAGGTCCTTTCTCTCATTCCAGCTGACCATTTCCGATCGGTAGCTCTTGAAGGAGGCCCTCTGAATCTCTTTATCACCTTCCCTGACTACAACGGTGAAACCCGCTTCTTCCCCCAGGGTTTCGTCGAAATTAAGCCTCACGATGAGCTTGACCCTTCCGGGGCCCTGTAGCCTGAATCTGAGGCTTTCTCCCTTTTTCAGGAGATAGTAGTTAGTCTTTTTCTCGTTTTCATAAGCCGTGATGATGGTGAATGGCCTGAGCGGAGGGAGTTCCTTCCATACGGGTGGGGATGTCCTCTTTATCCTCACCGCCACTTCAGGCGAGGGCGATTTCCATATTCCGAGGCGGTAGGTGTGCCTGCCGGGCGGAACTTCTATAAGAAAAGACCTCCACTTTCCGAGCTTTTTGCCGTCGAGAAAAGCTTTGTTCGAGGGCTCCGTCTCCTTGGTTATTATTTTTTCCTGCTTGCCATCTTCCTCCAGGATCAATTTGTATATGGCGGTTCCCTTTGCTTTCTCGGGATATACGAGCCTTGTATAGACCCTGAGGAAAACGGGGCCTTCTACCTCGAAACTGAGGGGTTTTCCCCTTTCGAGGAGGATGTACTCCTTCTCGATCTCCTTCAGTATTTTAACCTTGACTTTTTTCAGGTTGCCGGTGATTTTAACCCCCTGAGCTGCAAGCAACAGGGGAAAGATCATCGTCAATGCAAGAACCTTCCTCACGATTCTTCTCTCCTCTTTAGAAGGTAACCGGTAAGGTTGAAACTCGCGACACCGAACAGAATGGCTGCCAGAACGACGGCGAGTATCCCCGCCAGGAGGGGCGAATACCTCATTTCATAAAAGAGCTTGCCCTCCCCCGGTCTGGGCAGGGGCACTGGAGCGACGGGCAAGCCGTTCTTTGCCGCGAGCATTCTGATGTCAACTACATTCAGGACGGGAATTCTCTCCTTCAGCATCTCTATCGCCACGCTTTTCCATTGAAGGAGCTCCTTCTTTATGTGACGGTTAACTCCGGGCTTTATGTATTCTACTGCCTCGAGGGGCCCCAGAGAGGCCCTGCCGTAACCTATATTCACATATGCCTTTATGGGCTTTCCTGCGGCTTTATCCCTGTAGATGGCAAGCCTCTTCTCAACGTTTTTCGAGATGTCTTCTTCGTAAAGGAGCGGTATTCCGTTCCTCTCGATTGCTTCCTTCAGAAGCTCGATTCCCTGAGGCGAGAGCCCTCTCCCTATGTCGTCCTTTCCTCCGATGGAAGCCGCCGCCGAGCGGTAGGGCAGGACGCTCTGAACGATCCTCTCCATGTCGAGCCAGGTTAGCTGAGGGTCGTTCGCTCCCCACATCGACGAGCTCAGAGAGGTTATTATGATCGGTTCGATCTCCATGGAATGGAGGGCAGAGAGAAGGGCGAGGTTGAGACCGGGATAGGACCCGGTCCAGCCCACGGCCACGACGTCGCCTTTTTTCAGCTTCAGTTTCTCCAGATATTTCACCATGAGGGCCGCCATGTTGGGGTTCGTGGATGTCAGTTTCTCCTCGAGGTCACCCCTCTCTGAAGTTATGGGCGAGAACTGGTGTCCGATCAGCCCCGTGCCGTTCGGATCGTTGACCGGATCTATGGGGATTCCCAGCTTTAACCTCTCCTCCTTGATCAGCGCCATCGCCCTGTCCATGGTCTGGCTTGCCTTCAACTTTTCATCGAAATAGGGAGCTTTCCTCGGCGATTCCGAGAGGAGAACGGCGACGAAAAAAGCTATGGAGATAAGGAAAATCACGAAGAGAACCGCGTCGGGAATTCTTCCTGGTTTCCATTTCATGGGATAATCACACCTCCGGTGATGGCAGTCAATATCAGCCGGACGAGAGATGCCGTTATGAGCATCATGAGGAGAGTGCTGATGAGACCCTGTCTCTCAACCCAGTAAGCAATAAGGCCGGGAATCACATATCCAATGGCCTCGAGATCCAGCAGGTGCTTTCCCACCGTGAGAGGCGGGAATAACCTGAAGATATGTCCGAGAATGTAGCCGATGAGGATAGAAATGACGAGGAGTCTTCTCCCGTATATCAGGGCAACTCTGGATATCAGACGGACAAGCAGCCACGTGAGAATGGCCGTAAAGATGGTCACTATTATCTTCCAGGGATGATGCAGGTTATAGGCGATGTAGCCAGGTACAACGATACCTCCGGCTGCAAGCCCGACGGTCTCGGTCAGCAGGAGACTGAATATAATTCCTATGCCGACAGCCTGGGCTAACATAATGATTTATTCCTCCGCCTTTCTTTTGAACACCTCGGCGAGTCTCTCTCCGTAGGTGACCATGTTACCTATGGCGAAGATCAGGCTATTATTTTCGACCTTCTCGACGATTACCTCAAAGGCTTCCTCGGGTGGTATGCCCTCGAGATCGAGGATCCTTTCCTCAGGGAACCCGTTGGCGACGGCGCTCTTGATGAAAGCGCTCGTCAAAGCACCTGTGGTTATACAGAGGTAAGGCTGAGGCTCCAGCCTGGTCAGGAACTCGCCGAGCTGCCTCGAGCGGTCTATTCTGTCGTCCCTGCAGTTCATCAGGACGACTTTCTTCTCACCCTGATTTTTCACCAGGTTCCAGATGATTCCCAGGGAATCGGGATCGTTGGCAGCAAAGGCGTTTACAAAGCGGATCCTTTTCCCCCTCTCGTGTACCTCGTAGAGACGAAGGACCCCCACGTCGGGATTGGCTCTGTACATGCCGCGGAGGGCTTTCGTGCGTTCGATCCCGAGGATATCCGCTATCTTCAGCGCGATCGCCACGTTTTCCTTGTGCTCTATGTAGGAGAAACCCTTCATCTCCTCGTCGGAGACATCCTCCGGGTTGGCGAGGTGGGCGATCGTATTTCGGGTTTCGGCCACCTTTTTCAGAAAGGGGAAAAACTCCCGGCTTGCAGTGACGAAGTGCCCGTTGTAAGGAATAGTGCCCGAGAGGGCTTTTGCCACATCTTCGACTGTGGGCCCCATCACGTCAAGGTGGTCTGCCCTTATGTTGGTGATAACCCCGATGGTGGGTTCTATCATTTTTCTCTCCATTATCTGGAAATCGGGCCTGAGCGCCATGCACTCAAGGACAACGGCGTCGGCGCCGATCTTACCTGCGAATTTGATCACTTTAACCTGCTCCATGATGTTGGACCTGCCCGGCCTGATGACGGGCACTTCCCTGCCGTCATCGAAGATCACTCTCGGTTCGGTACCGGTGGATTTGGCGACGGTTTTGTAACCTGCCTCGCGGAGCATGCCGGCGATAAGCCTTGTGGTGGAGGATTTACCTCGCGTGCCGTTGACGTGCACCCGGAGTTTGACTTTTTTCAGGCTGTTTCTATGGTCAAAGTACTCCTTCAACCAGTAAGCGAGCAGAAACAGAGTGAAGACAGATAGGGCCCACATATTGGGCATAATATAATGCCCTGCAGAGCGCTTTTCAACTTGTCTGGTGTAACGGGTTGTGGTGACAGCCCGTTACACGGAGGGACCGATGGCTGAATCGGGAGTTTTATCTCCGATCTTCTCTCAAAAGGACGAATCGACTTCTGATCTCAGCCCCCTTGCTTTCGAGGAGAAGGACATAAAGCCCCGATGGCAGCTCTCTCTTGACCTTTATTCGGTTGACCCCACGTTTTAACCTGATCTTTTCGCTCAGTACCATCCTCCCGGCGGGGTTGAAAATCTTGAGTTCGTATACATCGGGATTTTCGCAATCTACGGTTAGCTCAGGCCTTCCGGTGTAAATCGTAGGGTTGATCAGGGTGACTTTCCCACCTTTTCCGGAGTGCTCTTTCAGCCCGAGATAAGCGTCTTCGCTTTTTCTGAAGCCCCTTCCGCTTTCCGACACTAAAACGGCGCCGTCCAGTATTCTCAGGCTTCTCTCGGTGCGGAAATCGATGGTGTCTATTTCGGGGATCGTTTCTCCATATTTTAGCCTTATGAGGCAGCTCGGGCCTTCATGGGAATTGTATGATACGTAAAGCACGCTGTTCTCAGCGACGGCTACCGAGACATCTTCCCAGCCTCCGTAGGGAGCCATCAACAGGGTGTCCCTCTGACCGTTCAGGGAGATCCTCTCAACGCCGAAGTATTCAGCCACATATACGCAGGCTATATGGGGGTCGTAGGCCATATCCCAGGGCCAGTCTATTTTCGCTAAGGGAGACCAGGTCACGCCTGTATCGTAGCTGACCCAGAGGGATTCTCCTTTCATTGTGAAGAAAGTATCGGTTCCGAAGAGGAAATCGCCTGTCGCTTCCAGAACGGGCGTCCAGTTGTGCCCGCCGTCGTTCGAGCGGTATACATCCTCGCGGTCCTCACTCGGGTTCCACCAGAGACTGAGGAGGACGTTCGGGTTCGACGGCGATATCACGATCCTGTCATACTGGGGGAGGGAATCGGGCGATGTAAAAGAAGTATCGACCGGAACCCATGTCTCACCGCCGTCTTCACTCCTGTAAATGGAATGAAAAACCCAGCTCGAGTCGGTTATGTCAACGCCGATTCCGCAGATGTAGGCTATTTCGGGATCGGAGGGCGCAATATGTCCGCCCTCGGCGAAGACCAGTTCGGGAAGGAATCGCTCCTCCCAGCTTGCTCCGTCGTGGGTTATGTAGATCGAGCTTCCGAATTCTCCGAGGAGGATGAGGTTATTCCCGACGGAGTTGGTGACGGCCGAGTGCTCGTGTAAAGGAAAGGCGTGCAGGCCCGCGTTCATTCTTTCCCAAGTGCTTCCGCGATCAGCAGAAACGTACACTCCCTGGTAGCTCGAGGCGTAGATCACGTCTCCACAGGCACAGATATCGGTGAAATTAGCCGAGGAATCAACCGCCCTGAACTCCCAGGACGTTCCGTTCCAGACCCCCCTGTAAATTGCCGGGCTGTATATACTGGCAACGAGCACGGTGTCATTGGAGAGAAACTCGACATCGGATGGAAGGACGAGTCCAGGAGCCTCTTCGCTGAGGGAATACCAGTTCTCACCTCCGTCGGGGGAGAAAAGGAAGTTCATGGCTGGTCCAGCTTCCATCCCGAGGCAGAGGAAGATCCAGTTTGCCGAATCTGGAGCCGTTTCTATGTCTATTATGCGGTCCAGATCGATGGAGTCGGGCTCCTCGAATATCCTCGTCCAGGTCTGGCCTTCGTCAAGGCTCCTGAGGAGGACAGTTGTGTCTCTCTCGTAGGAACCTGCCAGAGCGCCGAGGAAAATTGCGCTTCTGTCGCAGGAGAGGTCAATCGCCGATACTCTATAAGGAATAGAATCCACGAACTCCCAGCTAAATCCCGAGTTAGTGCTCCTGTAAAGGCAGTAATTCGCGGCGACGAAAAGGGTCTCGCCTCTCACTTCCGAGAGGGCATCGATGTCCTCGAGATCAGCGACAGAGATCCAGTGTTCACCTCCGTCCGCGCTGTAGTAAATGTTCCCGTCGTGGGAGATGAGGGTGAACCTTCCCCCGTTGCCCGGGGCAATTGCGATAGGCCAGTAGTAGTCCATATCACCGCACAATTCCCATTCTGAGCCGTCGAAGACATAGACGTCGTAGTCGTTGATAGCCACAGGATTTCCGGGAGTCGCCGGGTCAACAGCTATTTGCCTGATGAGGCCGCCCTCGGGCGT
>DRBW01000056.1 GCA_011042705.1 Caldifarciminota bacterium | reverse complement strand
TTACGGCCTTCTTGGCCTGACCCACCACGTCGGGCTGACCGTCGAACTCGGGGCTCCTGAATTCAAACCGCCTAAGCCGAAGATCAGGAAACCCGGCAAGAGCAGGATAGAAATCTCTGTCTACGATGCGGTTAAGGGAGATCCGCTTTCCGCCACCGTTTATCTGAGCGGCGTGACACAGGGCCTGCATCGCCTCGGTTCCGGCGAGAGGCTGGTTCTCGAGGACCTTCCTCAGGGATGGCTAAAGATAAGGGTGAGTAGCGAGGGATACGCTCCCGTTGAGGACTCGCTGCTCGTGGCAGCCGGGTCCAGCATGAAGAAGGAGATTTACCTCAAAAAACTCAGATCCGGAGTGATTGTCGGCTTTATCAGGGACATGGAGACGGGCAAGGCGCTATCCGCGACCATTGAATACAATGGTCCCGACAGCGGTGTCGTGCGGAGCAATCGCGCTCTGGGCGGCGTCTATTCCATAAAGAACCTCCCGGGCGGCCTGTACATATTGAAGATAAAGGCGGAAGGCTATCACGAGTTGACCGATAGCCTCTATCTTAGAGAGGGAGAGAGAATAGACAGGGACTATCAGCTCAGGAGGAGAGCGGAGGAGATAGTGAAGGTGGAGTTCGGCAAATCGGGAGGTCTCACTGACAGCTCCAGAAAGGACATTCTCTCCCTCGTCAGGGCCTACGATAACTTCGAGATCATATACAGTGGAGAGAAAGGGTTCGAGAGGGCCGGGACCGTTCGCCGGTTTCTCATCGCTCAGGGCGTCGTTCCCGACAGGATTTCGATCGTCAAGAAAGATCTGGGGACAAACTATACCGCGGTTCGCGCCTACAGATGATGTATGATGTTCATGCCTTGTTTCCCGGATATGTGAAACAATCCCCCTGAATGGGTTGAAGGGGGTTCCCTGAATATATTTCCAATCGAGCGCCTGTTATCCCTATCTGTAACAACAACTTATCCCGTAAAGAGCTATTGACAATTTCCCTACGTCTTTCTATAAAAACAAAAAGGGAAGCTGAGAAGTGAAGGGAAACCTGGTGCGCTTGAATATAGGCTTTATGCAATTCTCTCCTTCACAGGCTCAAAGGGCCCACTTTCATTCTGCTCCCTGCTATAAACTTCGGAAGATACGCTTCAACACCCGGTGCAGCGTGTATCGGAATCTCTCCAGGTTTCCCGATCCTCACTCCATGCAACCTTTGCCTCCGCGCGATTATCGAGTGAAACCCCTTCACATGCGTCCACCCCCCTTGAGCTTACCCGGGCAGCGGAGAATTTCTCGTCGTTACTTCCCTGTTCTTTACAGGCCGTTTCCCTCGCAAAAAGAATATTGTCAACTATCAGACCCTCCCGATTTCCCCGAAAAGAGAGAGCCCATCCTGTTAATCGGGCGTAAGCCTGAGTCAATATCTTCCCCTTTCGCAGGTCCAAATACCGGGCTAACAGATTATCCAGGCTATGAAAACATTCCTCTGTCCGCAGTAGCAGGTTTTGTGGCGGTGTTTCCCTCGTATCGAGAGAGAAGCGCGTGACGGAGGTGAGTTTGTTTTTTGAGTTTGGAGGCGGCCTTTCCCCCTGTCTGAAGCCGGCACGGACAGGCGTTAAGAGGGCAACAGGAGGACGGCTTTGAGATGGGGATATGGACGAGGGAAAAACAGCACGTGGACAATGGGTTGTTTCGATGTATTCAAGGGTCTTCACAGGTTCAAATCAAACGGGAGGTATGCAGTATGAAGGCGTGTGTGGTGTTGATTATAGCGGTGTTGGTGGTGCCCTTATCTGGTGAGGTCCCACCTATGATGAACTATCAGGGGAGGCTGACGGATGTATCGGGCGATCCTGTTCCTGACAGCAATTATACCATGGTATTTACCATTTACAGGGATTCGACAGGTTCTGTGCAGATCTGGACCGAAACTCAAGAAGGGGTTCCCGTGCAGGATGGCTTTTTTACGGTGTTATTGGGCAGTGTGAATCCGATACCAAGGGATGTGTTTGGAAAGATACGTTGGCTGGGGGTTCAGATACCACCTGACCCCGAATTCGATCCTCTGATGCCGATAGTCAGTGTGGGGAATGCCTTTTATTCGACCTATGCTGATACTGCTGTATATTCGGTGCACTCCTCACCAGATGGAGACTGGGAAATAGAGGGTGATACGGTGTATCGGCTCACAGGGAGAGTCGGAATCGGAACATCAAATCCCAGGGCGAAATTGGAGGTGGCACCTTCCGATTCCTATGGCGTCTTTATAGGAAACGCTGACTTCGCAGGGCTGCGGATTGGAAATCAGTCGAGATATGGGATTTATGTCGATTCGGTGAACTGGTATGGCTTGCGGATAGAGAGTGCTGGTTTTAATGGTATTTTGATAGATTCCGCTGGCTACGACGGGTATGGTGTGGTGAAAGCAGGTGATCATGGTTTTCATGTTTACAAAGCTAACCAGAACGGCCTGCTGGTGGATACAGCCGGATGGTATGGTCTCAGGGTCAAGTATACACATTGGGATGGGGTATACGTTGACAGCGCGCGCGACGACGGAATCACATTGATGGGAGTGGGCGACGATGGCCTTTACATCAAAAATGCAGGTGACCATGGAATTAACATTGAGAATGCGTCCACCGGGATTCTTTTGGACTCTATCGCGGGTGACGGTGTACGGATTTCCCACGCAGAGAGTCTTGGCCTTTATGTGGAGGATTGTTATATGGGAGTGAAGGTATCCAATGCCCAGAACTGGGGTATCCATCTTGACCAACCGGCGGCAGGCATCCTGATCGAGGAACCGCAAGGGGAGGGTATCGGTATCTTAAATGCACAAACTGGAATAAACATTCACTATACCGAGGGCAATGCTATCGAGGCTCATTCAAGTGGTGGTATAGGAGGTCGCTTTGAGAATTACGTTGATACTATACCGACATTATGGGTACAGAAGTGGTATGCGGGCCCTGGTCATATTTTGGCGATATTTTCTTCAGGTATGTATGAGGTAGCAGATTTCATTTTCTATACCGATGGAAATGCATACGCCGATGGAGGCTGGTATACAATGAAGAAAAGTTCTAAAGGGGAGTATGAGGCCTTTTCTTCCGTACAGGCAGAGCGCCAGGAGCTGATTGCCCACGGAACAGGGAAGCTCGCAGACGGCATTGCCCACATAAGGTTCAGTTCTTCATTTTCGGAGTTTTTGACAGAAGAGGAGCCGGTCGAGATAACGGTTACACCAGTGGGTTCTTACTCCGGCCTGTACATAGCTGAGAGATCCAGGGAAGGATTTACGGTGAAATCGGGTGCAGGGGATCCCAACTGTGAGTTTACGTGGATAGCGATCGGAGTGGAGAGGGGAAAGGAGACGCGAGAGAGACCGGCGAACGTCGAGAAAATCGGCCGGAAGGGCGGGATGGTGAGAAACCAGATGTTTAAGGAAATGGAGCAGAGGAGAGCTCCGTCCAAAGAGACCACCGGCGAGATGATGCTTGTGCCGGGTGTAGAGGAGACAGGACGTAATATTGAGATAGGCAGAGCTGAAAAGGGTCTGAAAGAAAAGAAGGAACCCGATCTCGGGGAAGTCGGTCCCGGAAAATAGAGGAGCGAGTGCCATGACTTCGCGCGGTGGAGGAATCGGAACCGTTCTTTTCCTGACGTTCTTACTTGTTCCCCTCGGCGTCACTCCTTCTAAGGAAAAGAGAAACCTGACGCAGGGGAATAAAGTCGCGGAGAGGACGAAGGGAAGGACCTGCTCCATAAAGTGGTATGTCTTTGATGTCGGCGGAATAAAATCGATTTCAGGGAGTTTCGGGCATCGTGCTGCTCTCGGCCAATGCATGGCAGGTAAGGCTCAATCCTCATCCTACGACCTTTCCGTTGGCTTTTTCTATCCACAAACAACTGGAGCTTTATGTGGAGACGTAAACGGAGATGGAGGCGTGGATTTCGTCGATCTGACCTATCTCGCGATCTACCTTTTCGAGGGGGGACAGCCTCCGGCTTCCCTGTGGGCGTCCGATGTTAACGGCGATGGCACAATCAGCGCGAGCGATCTGACATATCTCGCTAACTATTTGTTTGCCGGAGGCCCTCCTCCCGATTGCCCCGGAGAGGACAGAGGGGAGAAAGAGTCCATCAAGATCCCGGGCAGGAGGTTCGGTCAAGGCATCTATCTGCGCTGAGCCGGGCCCGGCGAAACTTTATCGTTCAGATAGAAGAGATAGGGGCTGTTAGAGTACAGGGATATTTGTTCTCATTCTGCCGTGCAGGCGGTTGTCCATTGACCCTCTTTGCGCGATAAATTAAGATTAATAGAATGAAAGAAGGCTACACGGTTATCATAATTTCGAAGAAAGGGGGCCGGTTTCAGTTTTTCATCAGGAAGAGGCTCTTTTTCCTCGTCCTTTCCCTGTTTCTCGCCCTCGTGCTTCTGGTCGTCATCACCACGATCTTTTATAGCTCCCTTTATAAGGAAGTCCTGAGGGCGAGGTTTCTGAAGATGGAGAATGCAAGGCTGAAAAAGGAAAATGCGAAGGTTGTGGAACTCGCACGGCGGCTCGAAGAGCTCGAAAAATTCCGGAAGAGGGTGTCGGAAATGCTCGGATTACAGTACAGTCCACCTCCCCCCGATATAGGATTGGCATTGAAAGAGGAAGTAAAAAGGGAGGGCGAGCCCCGAAGGCCCGTTTTTCCCGATACGGCCGAGAAAGCCGTGGAGGAACTTCCTCCCCCCGACGAGTACATTCCCTCGGGGATGCCCGTCAAAGGGGTTGTGAGCCGGACTTTCTCCCGAGATCATCCGGGAATCGATATCGTCGCTCCCCTGGGCTCGCCGGTCATCGCCACTGCTTCCGGAATCGTCCTTAAGGCATCCTATTCTGAGCGCTTCGGCAATCAGGTTCTGATAGATCACAACGGTCAATACAGGACGCTCTACGGTCATCTGGACAGGATCTTCGTCAAGCCCGGAGACAAGGTCAAGAAGGGGGAAATAATCGGTTCGGTGGGGACGAGCGGGCTGAGCACGGGTCCTCACCTCCATTATGAGGTTTTCCTGAAGAACGCCAGGATAGACCCCCTGCTTTTCGTTCAGGAATGATGACAGAAAGGTTTATCATAACGGCAGAGTGGACTTTCCTCGAAGGGAGATTCCAGAAAGGGATCGCCCTGCTCGTGAGCGGGGGCAGGATCGAGGGTGTTCTCGATAGATCCGATGCTCGCTTTCTCGGCAGATACCTGCCTTTTCTGGAATACAGTGGCGAATATATGCTGTTGCCGGCCTTCGTGGATGCCCACTGCCACCTACACGCATACGGTATCGATCTTTACAGACCTTCCCTGGAGGGTTTTTCTTCGCTCAGGGATGTGCTGGAATACATCAGAAATTTTGTCTCGGAGAGGGAGAAGAAACTCTATGTTTTCGTCGACTTCGATCAATCCAGGTGGAAGGAAGGCCGTTTGCCGAGCCGGGCCGAACTGGATCGTGTTGCCCCGAACAGGCCGGTGATACTCAGGCGCGTCTGCGGCCACGTGGCAGTGGGAAACAGCAGGGCTCTCGAGCTGCTTCCCGAGGGGGTCGATGGCGTGGATCGGGATACGGGCGTGATGGTTGAAGATGTACCCCTCAACCTCGAGAGATATTTTCCCCCCGATGAGAGGGAGATAGAGGAGGGCATCCTTCGCGGACAGCGAGAATACATGAAACTCGGCGTGGCATCGGTTCACGAGTTCGGAAGCCCCAGGACCTTCAGGATATATCGGAAACTCGAGAGGGAAGGAAAGCTCAATCTGCGCGTCTATCACAGCTTTTACCGCAGGTACCTCGGGGCACTTGCTGAGGCGGGGCTCTCAACTGGTTTCGGCAGCATCCATCTCAGGATCGGCGGGATAAAGGCCTTCGCCGACGGCTCGGTGGGCGCCAGAACTGCGGCTTTTTTCGAGCCCTATGAGGGAACGGATGCGTCGGGCATCCTTTTGTTGAATTCCGAGGAGATCGAGGAACTCGTCAGAGGCGCTGAAAATGCGGGATTCCAGGTCATCATTCATGCCATAGGTGACAGGGCT
This sequence comes from Caldifarciminota bacterium, assembly GCA_011042705.1. GTDB lineage: Bacteria > Hydrothermota > Hydrothermia > B15-G9 > DRBW01 > DRBW01. The sequence goes on along the minus strand of DRBW01000056.1, from coordinate 1,462 downwards.
ATAGAGGAGGTCTTGGAGGGATTCCGCAAAGCCCTTTCCACGGGGAATCCATTGAGGCACAGGATTGAACACTTTGAGTTTCCGCTGGAGAGGTCGATCGGCGCAGCCCGCGAACTGGAGATTTACCTCTCAGTACAGCCGAATTTCGTGGCGAGATGGGGAAGAGAGGGAGGGATGTACGAGAACTTTTTAGGTGAAAAGCGCTGGAGGCGGAACAATCCCTTCCGAACCCTTTGTGAGTCGGGGTTGAAAGTCGCCTTCGGCTCAGACAGCATGCCTCCGTCGCCCTTCCTGGGGCTCAGTGGAGCCATGCGTCATCCAGTGGAGAGCGAGAGGCTAGAGGCCGAAAGGGCAATCTCCCTCTACACGGAAGGTGGCGCGCTTTTTTCCTTCGAGGAGGACATCAAAGGGAAGCTATCCGAGGGCTATCTTGCTGATCTCCTGATCCTGAAAGGAAGGCCCGATTCCGACCCCGGGGACCTGAAGGTGATCGATCTCTATATAGGCGGCAAAAAGGCGGAAGGAGAGGGGATTGGAGAGGCTTGATTTCGAGGGCAAACCCCTTACCTCCCTGATCATTCAACTGGCCTGGCCGGCTCTCCTTGAGAATATGCTGCACACCATGGTCTTCTTCGTCGATATGCTCATGGTGGCCAGGCTCGGGACCGTCGCCATCGCCAGCGTGGGGCTCGGCGGTGCCATGATTTTTGTCGTGACGTCCATTTTCCAGGCACTTTCGGCGGGGGCAACGGCAACGGTGGCCAGGTTTGTGGGGGCGAGGAATTATGAGAAAGCGGGCAGATCAGCGATAAACGCCATAGCCCTCAGCATCGCCGCGGGCCTGTTTGTGGCCCTTTTTATGTATTTCTTCACGCCAATTTTCTTCGGATTTTTCGGAGTGAGCCCGCTCGTCAAGAAACTCGGCACGGTTTATGTCAGGACGGTGCTTTTTTTCGCTCCCTTCAGATTCTTCCTCTTCGTGGCGGGGGCCTCCATGAGAGGCGCCGGCGATACGCGGACTCCGATGAAAATAACTTTCGTCATGAACAGCTTCAACATCCTGATGAACTACCTGCTCATCTTCGGGCCCGGTCCCTTTCCGAGGCTCGAGGTATTCGGCGCCGGAATAGCGACGGGAAGTTCCTTTGTGCTGGGCATGCTGGTCTATACGGTCCTCCTGTGGAAAATGATCCTCGGGGGTCCGTGGAAAGAGGGAGTCCTCCGATTCGACAGAGAGCTTCTTTCCCAGATAGTGAAGATCAGCACACCCACGGCCCTCGAACAGCTTATACTGCGTCTGGGATTCGTGGTGTTTCTCAGGATAGTGACGAGCCTCGGTACCATCGCACTGGCTGCCCATGAGATAGCTGTGAGAATCGAATCCATGTCCTTTATGCTCGGGATAGGTTTCGGCACGGCCGCCGCCACTCTGGTAGGCCAGGGCCTCGGCGCCGAGCTTCAG
>DRBW01000221.1 GCA_011042705.1 Caldifarciminota bacterium | reverse complement strand
GTTCACGAGGCGTCCAACGGCGAAGAGGGGCTCAAGCTGATAGACAGGACGGGCCCGGACCTGATAATCCTCGACCTCGAGATGCCCGACATGAACGGCCTGGACGTTTTGAAGAGAATTAAGAGCGAGAACAGCTTTCACAAGAACACGCCCGTTCTGGTGCTGACTTCCGACAACGATCCCAGGAAAATAGTGGAGCTCCTCAATGCCAACGCCAGCGACTACGTCGAGAAGGGGACCCCAGAAGAGGTCCTGCTGGCCCGAGTCAGGGTTCAGCTCAGGATCAAGGAACTCCTCGATGAACTCGATGAAAAGAACAAGAAGCTCCAGAGAATGGCAGAGACCGACGAGCTGACAGGACTGTACAACAGGCGATACGTGATGAGGAGGCTCGAGGAAGAGATATCAGAAGCCTACAGACACCGTCACCCCGTGGCGCTCACTATTTTCGACGTGGATCACTTCAAGCGCATAAACGATACCTATGGCCACACCTTCGGTGACTTCGCTCTGAAGGAGATCGCGAAGATAATAAAGGGGTCGGTCAGGCTGGAAGACGTGGTTGCCCGCTACGGCGGCGAGGAATTCCTTGTGCTCTCCCCGAGCACTGACAAGAAGGGCGCCTACAGGCTGGCCGAGAGGATAAGGGGACTGATCGCAGCCCATCTTTTCAAAAACAGGACTGCCGAGACGAGAATAACGGTCAGCGCCGGAGTGGCGTCCTATCCCGAGGACGATGCATTCTTCCCCGATGATCTCCTCAAGACGGCCGACAGGAGGCTTTACATAGCCAAGGAACGGGGAAGAAACCGCGTCGTCTGGGACGGATAAAGAGCCCTCTTCTCACCATCTGGCAAGCAGGCTATAGCCCGCGGGATCAGTCTGCCCGGGCGAGCTCTACAATCCATATTTATTTCTGTTGGGGTCGTTATTTTTGTTGGGGTCGGGTCGTGCAGGTTGCACGACCCGACCCCAGGTAATTTATTGAAACTCAAAAGGTTACAGTATGCCCCCGCGTGCGTGATGCACGCCCTCTCTTTTCGTTGTGGGACAAGGGATATAGGCCCCTCCGCGTAACCTCGACTTCCATTGTGTCGGAAGGGATGGGGCTCTCTCACTCCTCCTGAGGAGCCCAAAAATTTTATGCGCACAGCTAAATATAATCCAAATCTATAGTGCTCAAAGAGTTCTGTGGGGTCGGGTCGTGCAGGTTGCACGACCCGACCCCACATGGTCCCCCGATGTTCAGCGGCAGGTTGACAGCTCCCATCCTCCCAAAATATAATTGAGTTCAATGCTTTTCAGGCGCAAGAAGAAAGAAATTCAGGCGGAGAAAAAGGACCTTCCCGACGGCCTGTGGCTGAAGTGTAAAAACTGTGGGGAGATGCTCTACAAGACCCAGCTCGAGAAAAACCTGTGGGTCTGTCCCAAATGCGGATATCACATGCGCATCACGTCGAGGGATTACATGTCCATCCTCCTCGACGACGGGAAGTTCGAGGAGGAGATAGCCCCCGGCCTTCGTTCCGGCGATCCCCTCGAATTTCCGAGTTACAAGGAGAAGCTCGAGACCTACAGGAAAAAGACGGGGCTCGATGACGCAGCCCTGGCCGGAGTCGGATACCTCGACGGCAAAAAAATAGTTCTGTTTCTCACCGACTTTAATTTCATGGGAGGCAGCATGGGATCGGCCGTGGGGGAGAAGTTCTACCGCGCGGCTCAGAAAGCAATCGAGCTCAGGGTGCCCCTCGTGGCGCTCACGGCTTCCGGCGGGGGCGCCAGGATGCACGAGGGCATTATCTCCCTCATGCAGATGGTCAAAACCTCTCTCGCATGTGCCGAGCTCGACGAGGCGAGGATTCCTTACATTAATGTGCTCACCGACCCCACGATGGCGGGAGTTATGGCCTCCTTCGCCTCACTCGGCGATGTTATAATCGCAGAGCCCGGGGCTCTCCTCGGTTTCACCGGCCCCAGGGTCATAAAGCAGACGATAGGCGAGGAATTGCCTCCCGGATTTCAGAGATCCGAATTTCTCCTGGAACACGGCATGGTGGATGGGGTTGTCCACAGGAAGGACCTTAAGACAACTCTGTCAAAAATACTTGATGTTTTGAGGGTTCCCGAAAATGGCAAAGGTTGATCTGATAAAAGTCACGAAAATTTTCCAGAAAAAGGTGGTGGCCGTCAAAGACGTGACCTTCACCGTGGAGGACGGCGAGTTTGCCGTCATTCTCGGCCCATCGGGCTGCGGCAAAACCACCATTCTCAGGCTTATAGCGGGTCTCGAAACCGTCACGAGCGGTGAGATTTACATTGGCGGGAAGCTCGTAAACGATGTACCCCCAAAAGACAGAGACATCGCGATGGTGTTCCAGAACTACGCCCTCTATCCTCACATGACTGTTTTCGACAACATGGCCTTTGGCCTCAAAATGAGGAAAAGACCCAAAGAGGAGATCAAGAAGAGGGTGCTCGAGGCCGCCGAGATCCTGGGCATATCTTCTCTGCTCGACAGGAAACCGAAAGAGTTGTCGGGGGGACAGCGGCAGCGTGTGGCCCTCGGGAGGGCCATAGTTCGCCATCCCAAAGTATTTCTTTTCGATGAGCCCCTATCCAACCTCGACGCCAAGATGCGCGTGAAGATGAGAGCCGAGCTCGCCAAACTGCACAAAACGCTGAAAGCCACGTCGATCTATGTCACTCACGATCAGGTGGAGGCCATGACCCTCGGGGAGAAGATCATCCTGCTGAACGCCGGTGAGGTTCAGCAGATCGACGATCCCCTGAGCCTTTATCACAGACCGAAGAATAAATTCGTGGCCGGCTTCATCGGCTCGCCTCCCATGAATTTCTTCGAGGGAGAGCTCAAGGAGGAGGACGGGGCACTCTATTTCGTCTGTTCGGCTTTTAAAGTCAAGATCCCCGAGGACAAAGCGGCAAAGGTGAAGGAGAAGAATTTAAGCTCCAAAGAGGTTTACCTGGGAATCAGGCCCGAGGATATCCACGAGGAGAAGAGGAAGAGAGAGGGTACAATTTGCCCGCTCAAGGCCAGAGTCGATTTTACCGAGACGCTGGGCAACGAGATCCTTGTCTATTACACTGCCGGTGATTTCAGCTTCATTTCCAGGATCCCACCCTATGAGCCCCCTGAAGAGGGCGATGAGCTCACTGTCTGCTTTGACATATCGAAATGTCATCTGTTCAGCAGGGAAACCGAGGAAAACCTGTCCCTGTGACCGTTGTCAGGAGAACCTGGAGTTTTTTTAAGGAGGTTTTCTCCAAATTTGCGAGGGATAGCTGTACCATAAAGGCTCAGAGCCTATCCTATATAACGGTTCTGTCCCTTGTTCCCCTTTCTGCTCTTTCCTTCAGCATTTTTTCTCAGTTCAGCTCTTTCCAGTCCCTCGAGAACAAGGTCAAGGAGTTCATTTTCAGTAATTTTCTTCCCTCTTCGAGCGCCAAGATCCAGGCCTATCTTTCTGAATTTGTTGAGAATACGACGGTGCTCTCCATTTTCGGAATAACGGTGCTCGTGGTGACCTCTGTGTTCTTTCTCGATGCCGTAGAGAGAACCTTCAACGATATATGGGGCGTGGAGGAAAGGCGTCCCTGGCTCAGGAGGTTTGCCTCCTTCTGGAGCTTTATCACGCTTGCTCCGCTTTTTCTTGCCCTTTCTATCTATGTTTCTTCCTTCGTTGGGAAACACATATCCATCGAGGGTTTCCCCATCCTGAAATGGCTTTCCTATCACCTCGTGTCGGTGTTTATTGCATGGATAGCTTTCTTTCTGGGTTATTATCTTCTTCCTTACACCGATGTGGACGCGAAGAGCGCCTTTAAGGGGAGCCTCTTCACGGCGGTCCTCTGGGAAATAGTTAAAAAGGGTTTCGACTGGTACATAACAAACATGACGAATTTCGGAAAAGTCTACGGTTCCCTCGGATTGATTCCCGTATTTCTCTTCTGGGTTTATCTCGTCTGGCTTATCGTCCTTCTCGGGGGCGAAGTCACCTATCTTCTTGAATGGCCTTCGGGCAAAAAGCCGGGCACTCCCTATTATTCCATCAAACTTCTCCTCATGCTCGCCGATCACTTCGAAAGGGGAGGCGGTCCTCTCAAGGTCAAGGAGCTTGTTGAAAACTGCAGGCTCGAGAGGAAGAAGATCAACCAGCTCCTCGAGACTTTCTCGGCCAGGGGCTGGATCGTCGGGGCAAATGGGGGCTACATACTGGCTGTGCCTCCGGACAGAATAGTGCTTTCAGAAGTCCTCGAGGTCGTGGGAGCTCTGAACATGGAAGTCCCGCCCGAGGAGAATGACAGACTCAGCAGGGTCATAGCACGACTCACGGAAGAACTTAAGGGTAAGGTAGAAGAGGGGTTCGAGGGGCTCACTTTAAAGGAGGCATTGAGTTGGACGGCATAGGATTGAAGGATGAAGCGGGTCCGGCGGCCACACAGGAGAAGGCTCAGGTCGCGGACCTCATAAGGGAAATCGGGAGGAGACTGGAGGAGGTTTATGGAAGGCCCGATATACCGCAGGGGAACCCCCTTTCGATCCTGATACGGACGATACTTTCTCAGAACACCAGCGACGTCAACAGGGACAGAGCCTATACCGAACTCTGGAACGCTTTTCGAAGCTACGACGAGATCCTGGAGAGCCCCATAACCTCTCTTGAGGCGGCCATCAGGTCAGGTGGACTCGCGAGGCAGAAGGCCATCGCCATCAAGAACGCGCTGCTCTGGGTTAAGGAGCGGTATGGAAATTACGATCTATCCCCGATATGCGAGGAGACACCGGAGAGAGCCGAAAAATTGCTCACATCGATAAAGGGGGTGGGGATAAAAACGGCGAGAGTGACCCTCCTCTTCGGGTGCGGAATGGCTTTATTCCCGGTGGACACCCACATCGCCAGGGTCCTCAGGAGGCTGGGGGTGGTGCCCGCCAGCTGGAGCCGGGAGAAGATCCACCGTTTTCTTGACGGGAAGGTGGAGCCCGGCGTGGAGGCGCCCCTTCACCTGAACATAATAAGGCTCGGCAGGAACGTTTGCCTCGCGAGAAAGCCCCGGTGTGAGGAATGTCCCCTTCACGATATCTGTGAATTTGCCCGCCGGAAAACAAAAGGAGAGAATTCAGAATGAGCGCAAAAATTATAGATGGCAAGGCCATTGCGAAAAAAGTAAGAGCTGAGGTCAGGGAGGAGGCCGAAAAGCTCAAAGCCCAGGGAATAGAGCCCTATCTCGCGGTGATTCTCGTGGGCGATGATCCGGCTTCCCAGGTATACGTCAGGAACAAGGAAAAGGCAGCCGAAAAAGTAGGCATACTTACGACGACTCACAGGCTGCCCGCCGACGTCCCCGAGGGGGAAGTGCGGGACCTCATACACAGGCTAAACGAAGACCCCAGGGTCCACGGTATCCTGATACAGCTTCCTCTTCCCAAACATCTCCCCGAGAGGGAGCTCTTGGAGCTCGTCGATCCACGGAAGGACGCCGACGGTTTTCATCCCTATAATCTCGGCAGGCTACTCATGGGAGCGCCCACCCAGCTTCCCTGCACGCCCAACGGGATAATAAGGCTCCTCGACGAAGAGGGAATCGAAATAAAAGGCAAGGATGCCGTTGTCGTGGGCCGAAGCGTGATAGTCGGCAAGCCCGTTGGACTTCTTTTGCTTTCGAGACATGCCACCGTTACCACGTGCCACACCCGCACCCGTGACCTGGCAGAGCACACGAGGAGGGCCGATATACTGGTTGTGGCAGCCGGCAGGCCGAAGGTGGTGGGGGCCGACATGGTGAAGGAAGGAGCCGTTGTCATCGACGTTGGCGTGAACAGGCTTGAAGACGGCTCTCTCTGTGGCGATGTGGACTTCGAAGCAGTGAAGGAGAAGGCCTCCTACATAACGCCTGTGCCGGGCGGAGTGGGCCCCATGACGGTTGCCATGTTGCTGAAAAATACCGTCGAAATAGCCAAAAAGATCGGAAAAAGGAGTTAAAAACTATGAAGACCGACATAGAGATCGCCCAGGAAGCTAAGTTAAAGCCGATAGTCGAGATCGGCAGGGAACTTGGCCTCGAGGACGATGACCTCGAGCTTTACGGGAAATACAAGGCCAAGGTCTCCCTTGATCTTCTCAACAAGCTCAGGGACAGGAAGGATGCTAAGCTGGTTCTCGTCACTGCCATCAATCCCACTCCAATGGGGGAGGGCAAGACCACCGTTTCCATAGGCCTCACTCAGGCTTTGAACAGGCTCGGAAAGAAAACGATAGTGACCTTGAGGGAGCCCTCGCTCGGACCCGTCTTCGGGATAAAGGGAGGAGCCGCCGGCGGAGGCTATTCGCAGGTCGTCCCCATGGAGGACATCAACCTTCACTTCACCGGCGACTTTCATGCTGTGAACTCCGCCCATAACCTCCTGGCGGCCATGCTCGACAACCACATCCATCAGGGCAACGAGCTCGGCATAGACCTGAGGAGAACGGCCTGGAAGAGAGCCATAGATATGAACGACAGGGCCCTGCGGAAGATAATGGTGGGGCTCGGGGGCGTCTCCAACGGATTTCCCAGGGAGGACGGTTTCGACATTACCCCCGCCTCGGAGATAATGGCAATTTTAGGCCTCTCCCAGAGCTATTCGGACCTCAAGGAGAGGCTCGGGAACATTATCGTCGGATACACCAGGGACAGGAAGCCGATCTATGCCAGGGACCTCAATGCCCAGGGTGCCATGGCTGCCCTTCTCAAAGACGCCCTGAAGCCCAATCTGGTTCAGACCCTCGAGAACAACCCGGCCTTCATCCACACGGGCCCCTTCGGAAATATCGCCCATGGCACGAATTCCCTTCTCGCGACGAAGATCGCGCTGAAGCTGGGCGAGATCGTCATTCAGGAGGCCGGTTTCGGGGCGGACCTCGGGGCCGAGAAGTTCCTGAACATCGTCTGTCCCCTGGGAGGCTTCCATCCCGATGCGGCGGTCCTTGTCGCATCCATCAGGGCCCTCAAGTATCACGGAGGAAAGAAGAAAGATGAGCTCAAGGAAGAGGACCTGGAGGCCCTCAAGAGGGGACTTCCCAACCTGGAGAAACACATCGAAAACCTCAGGAAGTTCGGAGTTAATCCCGTGGTCGCTCTCAATGCCTTTCCCACCGATACCGAGGCGGAAAAGGACCTCGTTCTCTCACACCTCGCGGGGCTGGGCGTGCCTGCGGCTCTTACCGAGGTCTGGGCGAAGGGCGGCGAGGGCGGCATAGAGCTCGCCAAAAAGGTCCTCGAGGCCCTTGAGAAAGGGAGCCCCGATTACCGTCCTCTCTACAATAAGGAGGACAGCCTTTTCGACAAGATCGAGATAGTCGCAAAGGAGGTATATGGAGCCGACGGCGTGGACTACGTGGGTCGCTCTAAGTCCCAGATAAAGCGGTATGAGGAAATGGGCTTCGGGGATGCTTACATCTGCATGGCCAAGACCCAGTATTCGCTTTCCGACAATCCCAAGGCGCTCGGGAGGCCGACCGGGTTTCGCATAACGGTTCGCGAGGTCAGGTTATCGGCGGGCGCCAGGTTCGTGATCCCCAT